>CAZTVP010000215.1:0-2444 GCA_964616995.1 uncultured Comamonadaceae bacterium | reverse complement strand
CATAAAAATTGGTTTGAGAACAAATGGAAAGAAAGTGTCTCAGACTTTTTTCGTAGATCTGCAGAATTTTATCGGGAGACAAAATGTATTCAATCAATCGTTCAATGAGCAGACCGGTCAGATACAAACTACATATCAGAGAGGATTTTTCCCAGATGTTAGGTATCAAATCTTATTTTAGTAGAAACTAACTGAATGCTATAGGAGGAGTGATTAAACATTGCACCGCAGAGAAAACCACATGTTTAGGTCTAAAGAAATAAAGCGCTACGTAGGTTTCGACCATACATGGCTGATCATAGCCTCCATCTTAGTGACGGGCATTACCTTTCCTTTCATCTTTCTGGGAGATTCAGTAAAGACGGTGGACGACAATGGAATTCTGCATTCCTTCGTAGGCTGGGCATTTTCGGCCGCGCTGCATATGGCCAACCTGAACATCTACTGCTACTTCAAGCGGGTGGACGAAAAAGAAGGAAGAGGAATCAGCATCAAGCGTTTTTTTAGAAGAAATTATCCGATTCACCTTTTAGTCACAGGTGTGATAACAGTACTTACTTCTATAGGCCCTTTCGAATGGGTGGGGATGGACTGTAACTCTACCACTCTGGTAAAGAGTCTGATAGGTACGAGTCTGCTCATGAGCGTAATCATAGGGTTTTATGAATCTGCCTATTACATGATGGCTTTTGGGAAGGCTGAAAAGGAAAAAGAAAAACTGAAAAGAGAGAACATAGAATCTCAGCTAGAAGTGCTGAAAAGCCAAGTGCAGCCGCACTTTCTATTCAATAGTCTGAACACTCTGGCGAGCATCATTCCTGAAGAACCTAAGACCGCTGTTAAGTATGTTCAGAATCTGAGCAAGGTCTATCGTTACATATTGGAAATCAAGGATAAAAAACTGATTCCTGTATATGAAGAAATGAAATGTGTACAAGCTTATTTGTTCATGCTAGAAACTAGGTTTGGTGGTAATCTGCGGTGCAATGTCGTGCTCGAAAACATCGAAGACAATCACTACATAGTGCCACTCAGCATACAGATGCTTGTGGAAAATGCGGTCAAGCATAACATCATTTCTACAAAGAAACCGCTTACCATTTCTATTACTTCACAGGGAGCTGAGCTGAAAGTATGGAATAATCTACAGCTGAAGCAAGAAGATGAAGTAACAAGCACAGGTACAGGACTGAAAAACATAGCTAACCGATATCAAATTACAGCTGGTAAAAAAGTACAAGTGCTAGAGGATAACCATAGCTTCACGGTTAATTTACCGCTGATAGAAGTAGAGCTGAATTGAAAAAAGTCCTAATCATAGAAGATGAAAAACCCGCTGCTGAGCGGCTAAAAAGGTTGGTAAAAGGACTGGGAGAAATCTCCATTTTAGCCCATTTAGAATCTGTAGAAGAAGCGGTGCAATGGTTCAAAACACAACAACCTCCGGACGTAGCCTTCTTCGACATTCAGTTAGCAGATGGAAAGAGCTTTCAGATTTTTGACCAAGTGAAAGTGCCTTGTCCAATTATTTTCACTACAGCATTTGATGAATATGCCATTCAAGCCTTTAAGGTGAATTCTATAGATTATCTGCTCAAACCCGTAGATGAAAAAGAGCTTTCAGCAGCTTGGGAAAAATACCTGAATCTCTTCAGCCAACAGACTTCAGATGAAATGGGAATGCTGAATCAGCAGCTAAAAAACCTACTTACTAAAAAGCAGTACAAGTCAAGATTCTTGATAAAAAGCGGAGAGCAGTTCAAGTTCATTCCCACCGAAAAAGCAGCTTACTTCTTTTCAGACGGTGGAAATACTTTTCTAGTAGATATAGAAGGAAAACAGAACTTATTAGATGACAAATTAGAGACTATAGAAGGTCAAATAAACCCAGAAGAGTTTCACCGAATCAGCCGTAAGTTCATAGTTAGTAGCCAAAGCATTTCTAGAATCAATAGCTATTTCAATAGTCGCCTCCAGCTTGAGTTAAATCCATCATCATCTCAAGAAGTAATAGTTTCCAGAGAGCGGGTAGGGGGGTTTAAAGAGTGGTTGAATAAATAGGAAGAGTAGCAGTTCAAGTAAGTCTTATCCTTTAAATGCTACTATGAGTGAAATCTGGTGTCTATAAACATCCTGATTTGGAACTACATTATCAAGACTGTTTAAGGCATAAGAGTAGCGTAATTCAGGGCTAAGATTGAAGTTCTTTAACGGTGCATCAAACCCTACACCTAAATCTAAAGAAACCGTGGTGTTGATATCTATTAATTGAGTAGTCACTTCATCTTCACCAGGAAGAGGAACATAAGCCGTTATTCCTAAAACGGAGTATGGAGATGAACCTTCCTTTTTAAGTTTGAAGATTCCGTGTAACTGTGGGTTTAATGAAACAGGCAGAATCCTCTGAAATTTTCGGTGAAGAGGGTCGCCATTTGTACTCTGAA
>CAZTVP010000214.1:0-5107 GCA_964616995.1 uncultured Comamonadaceae bacterium | reverse complement strand
TAGTGCTTACGCAAACCATGAAAACCAAGTATATCATGGAAGTAGAAAGTTCGAGTAAAGACTGGTATGCAGAAGGTGTAGGAATGGTAAGAAGTGAATATTACACGAGAGGAAAACTGCAAGGCTATAGTGAGCTTACTTCTATTAAACGTTAGAATTCCACTCATCGAAAAGTCACATTATGAACTAATTAGTTTGAATTTTAACATTTAGCATCTAAATTAGTCGATACCCAAAACTAACTAACATGCGGATATTCTATTTATCCATGTGTTGTATCTGCTATGCTATTTCAGGAATAGGTCAATCCCAATTCACTAATGTCTTTGATAGCCTAGGAATTCAGCACATTTATACGGATGGATTATACGCTGGCGGCTCTTCCTTTCATGATATCAATAGAGATGGAATAGATGATATTACACTCTGTGGTAGTTATGGAGGCACTCAGTGTTACCTTAATCTTCCAGAAGGATTAGAACCATTAGACCTTTCCTTCTTAACTGGTCAAATAAAATCAATTATCTGGGTAGATTATGATAATGATGGTGACTCAGACTTATCTGTTACTAGGTTCTCAGGCACTTTTGATATTTATGAAAACACCGGTGACTTAACCTTCACTCCTGCTTCCATTTTAACCCAAAATAACTTCTATGCAAGAAACTCAGGTATAAGCTGGGGAGATTACAATAATGATGGATTCTTAGATGCCTACATCTGTAGGTACCCTTTTTCATTGGACGATAACTCTTCCGGAAATACAAATATTTTATTGAAGAACTTAGGAAATGGGAGCTTCATGGATGTCACCGAAATAGCAGGAGTAAGTGGTGGTTATAAAGCTTCGTTTATGGCCACCTGGATAGATTTAAATGAAGATGGCCTACAAGACATTTATGTAATTAATGATCGTTCAGAATATGAGAATTTGCTCTTTATAAATAATGGAAACGGGACCTTTACAGAGTCCTCAGAAGATTATGGCCTTGATATAGCCATTGATTGCATGTCCAATTCGTTTGCAGATTACGATCAAGATGGCGATTTTGATTTTTACGGAACCAATATTAGTACTGGTAATGTGCTATTAACTAATTCTAATTCTATTTATGAAAATGTAGAGAATCATGGAGCTGAAATTCATAAGGTTTGTTGGGGAGCCAATTGGATTGATTATGATAATGATACTTGGCTAGACTTAGCGGTAACCATGGATAACTTTGGAGTCAACAGTGAAATAGTCATGTTCAGAAATAATGAAGGTGTGAGTTTTACTGAAACAAACTTAATTCCTGATACTTGTGGAGGTTCATTTTCATGTGCTAAAGGAGATTTCAACCAAGACGGATTATATGATCTCCTCGTTCTATTTGAAGATGATGCAAATAGTCAGTTATTAGAGAACAACACCTCTGAACCTGGGAAGTGGGTGAAAATTCAATTAAAGGGAACCGAATCTAACAAAGATGCTGTTGGTTCTAAAATCAAGTATTTTTTGGCCTCTGAAAGCTTCGTAACCTATTCATTCTGTGGGTCAGATTATCTTAGCCAAGACTCTCAGAATTTTATTTTAGGCATAAACGATCATGACCAAATTGACAGCCTTGAGATTACATGGCCTTTAGGAACTGTAGAAAAATTCTATAACCTGCAGAAGTATCAAGATTACTTAATAACTGAAGGTGCTTCTACAGACACTAGCATACAATACAGCGACTCACTTCATTTTTGTGAAGGAGACTCTATCCTTCTTGAAATAAATAATTTAGTGTTAAACCCTATCTGGTCTGATGGTCGGATTGGCAATGAAATCTGGGTGAATCAGAGTGGTAGCTATTATTGTCAATTTGAAAATGACGGAATCCTCATTTCTACAGACACACTTGAAATTTGTGTAGAAGAATTACCCGAGATTATTCCATTAGAAGTGCAAAATATTTCCTGCTATGGACAAAATGACGGTATGATTTCACTTGAAGTAATTCAAAATGGATTCACTGAACATCTATTTCTAGATAGTTTAGAAGCTGATACTTATAATATATTTTTTGAAAATGCATTAGGATGTATCAGTAGTTTTCAAAGTACGATCACAGAACCTATGAGTCTAGCTTCTTATGCAGTAACCGAAGATGTGGCCTGTTATGGTGAATATACAGGTGCTGTCGATTTAGACATTTATGGTGGGACTTCCCCATATGAGATTGAAATAGTAAATAATGAATCTTGGGGTCTACCAGCCGGAGAATACGAATACATAATTACAGATGCGTTAAACTGTGTTTCACAAGGTAACTTTGAAATTACCCAGCCTGCTGAACCCGTAATTGATCTAATAACAAATCATGCCGTGGAAAATCAACTTGGTTCCATTCATATCTATCATAATTTTGAGAATGAAATTTCTGTTTTTTTTAACGGAGAAGAATCCCAGACTGTCATAGAAGAGCTCACTCCTGGCAGTTATGAAATTCAAATAATTACCTCATTGGGATGTACTTATGATTTTTCTATTTCAATCGATTTAGTGGATAACATACCTGAAAGTCAGACACAACTGAATTTTTTCCCAAATCCAGCGAGTGAAACCTTAATCTTGAGAGGTTTACATCCAGAACATCGTATACAATTGATTAATAATATAGGACAAGTAGTTTACTCTTCAACAGATAAAGTCAACTCTGAAGAAAAACTTGATTTAACCTCTTATCACAATGGAATCTATTTTCTTCAAGTTTCTAAAAATGGCTTTCCCGAACTGAGCCAACAAATAATAAAAGTGTTCGAATAGACTTTTAGTTTTTTATTCGCTGACCTCCATTCTTAATGTCTAGCCAGTCTAAAAAGTAACTCACTCTTATACTAAAACTATTAGAAGTAGGCAGATTAAAAGTGTCTTCTAAATTCTGACCGAAGGTAGAAGGCACTAAATCTTCATTTCCAAAGATGCCGATCTTATAAACTGCACTCATCTCAGATCCTGGGCTAAATACCCATCTAAAAATGGCGTCAAGCGTGAGTGCATTAAAACTATTGTCATTTAATGTAGAACCGTCTTCTCTAAAAGGGTCATAAACTGTTGGGTCAAGTCCACCTTCCATATTTAGCTGATAAAACTCTTTATATGCCGCGTAACTCCAGTAATGTCTGAGGTTAGCAGAGAATCCCATTCTATTAGTCATGATGTAATCCACGAAGAATACATTCGTATGTGTAATACGGTCTCTCCTACCGAAAATAATCTGTCCGTTTAACTCTTCAGGAACTTCCTCCGTTTGAATTCCTCCAGCATACCCTCGCTGATTATAGACATTCTGACGGCTGTACACATAGCGCAGCATTAATCTATCACTTACTCTAAAGCGCGGTGCAATACGGTAGTTCAACGAATACCATCCTTCTATCTCTGTCTGGTCTGTCCATCCAGAAATGTCAAGAGCAAAGATTCTTCTGTAATCTGAGCTTATCCACAGATTCGCACTTCTTCTGGTAGGCCAGTTAAAAAACCTTCCTTCTGCTCTAGGCTCGAAGTAATCCTTAAAGCCATAAGGACTAGTTTCTATATTTCCCCCGAAGGCGTGAAAAGTCCTTGTGGATGCGAAGAAATCAAGACTCACCAATAACTCTGTGAAATCATTTGGATCCACTAACCTGTTGTAATCATAAAACAGCCCAACTCGCGCTCTGTTCAGTTTCCAAAAAGGCTCGTACTGATTCCATCGTACATATCCGTTGGCATTGAAGATGTTATTCTGAGGGTTAAATCCTAAGTCATTTACCTCGAAGTTCTTATCGAGTGTAATGAAATTAGAACCGAAGTTGAACTTCCCTCCTGACTTATCGAATCCACCACCATATCTAAAGCCAGCTTGATCTGTGGTGCCGCCATTAAAAAACTGACTTACAGCTCCATTACCAAAATACTGGACTGAATTATCCTTGTTATTGATATTAAATTCCAGAGCAGTTACGTTAGCATCATAAGTACTTCCGTTCCTCAGTACATTGGTATTTACAAGTGTGGCAGAACTGTTATTTTTTAAATTTTGATCAAAAACCAGCACGTTATAATTGCTCAAAGGAGCGGTTTCTATCTCATAAAGTTCTCCATCTCCACGCTGAATCTGTGCAGTTTCTCTTCCAGTAACTCCGTTCAGCACACCTATTCCTAATCCTCCTCTAGTTCTACCACTCACCTTAGAAGCATTTAGCAGCTGGACTTCGGCATTGTAAGACAGAATAGAGTCTGTTTCGGCTATATCATTCAATCTACCTAGGTTAACTGGACGACCACCAATTCTTCGGCTGTAGAATAGATTTCCTTTTTGGAATAACTCAGTTCCCTCTGTAAAGAAGGCTCTGTTTTCATTAAAGAATACTTCAAAAGGACTTAAGTTCAGCACTTGAGCATCGAACACCACTTGACCGAAATCCGGAATTACAGTAGCGTCTAGTGTAAACGCATCAGATATTCCATACTTGATATCCATTCCTCCAGCATAAGAAAAACCGCCAGTGTTATTACCATCGGAATCAGGAAAAACATCGTAATAACCTGTTAAGTAAGGAAAAAAAGATAACCGCACAGGAGGTTTTATGCCTTCTATTCCAGTGAGAACTCCCATTTGATTGATAAAACCTTCTATAGCAGGATTCTTTGGTCTCCAGAGGCTTTCTTCTCGTATCCTACGGATATTTCTATAGAAATTCATATCCCAGCTCTGCTCTGGAAGTTCTGGAAACCGCAGCGCTGAGAATGGTATTTTATATTCAGCTATCCACCCTTGGTCGTTTATGGAAGTATTGCACTGCCACACAGCATTCCAGCTGGCATCTTGCCCCCAAATAAATAACCTGGAATCTACCTGAACACCTGAAGGAGTTACTCCGAATTCAAATCCGTTTTGTCCATCCTGATAGCACCCTAAGGTAATGCTGAAGAAATCTGCATTTCCTAGCTCATCTCTATTGGTTAACTGACTTAGAATACTGTCTGGAGCTGTATCATACATGAATGCTCCTACGTAAAGCGCTTCATCGTCATAGAGTATTTTGACTTCTGTTTTTTGATAGGCTTCTAAATCAGGTGTTGGGCTAAAGGTGA
>CAZTVP010000213.1:2965-5130 GCA_964616995.1 uncultured Comamonadaceae bacterium | reverse complement strand
AAATCCATCTTCAATCCTAACTGGGTTAGTTACTTTACCGAGAATAATATCCGAGTCTACAGGAATGTAAATGGTCTGACCCACTTTTAATCCTTCCGCTAAAACGTCAGCATTGTATTTCTTAATTATCTCTTCGTCAGAGTTATAAAGCGTAGCTATGGCATAGAGCGTGTGTCCAGCTTCTACTTTATGCTGAAAACACTTTTCACCATTATTCTCTACAACAGTAAAATCCTGAGCTAGAGAAATGAGTGTGGAGATACACAAGACTATTGCAACGCTTATTTTCCTAATCATAAAATTCAATTAACGCAATTTATGTACATAATATCATGCCACAGTGGTTACTTTTTCACTATTCCCACTCGATAGTAGCAGGCGGTTTAGAGCTAATGTCATAAACTACCCTGTTAATTCCTTTCACTTTATTAATGATTGAATTGCTCACTTCAGCTAGAAATGTGTGTGGTAAATGAGACCAGTCAGCAGTCATTCCATCCGTAGAACTCACAGCTCTTAGTGCTACTGCCTGCTCATACGTTCGTTCATCTCCCATAACTCCTACGCTCTGAACTGGAAGCAGTATAGTTCCAGCCTGCCAAACCCCATCATATAAATTATGCTCTTTCAGCTTACTAATCCAAATGTGGTCTGCTTCCTGCAGCAGTGCTACTTTCTCAGGCGTAATATCTCCTAAAATTCTAATGGCTAATCCAGGACCAGGAAATGGATGTCTACCTAAAATATGCTGTCTTATTCCAAGGGCTTTTCCCACTCTTCTTACTTCATCTTTGAATAAAAGTCTCAGTGGCTCTACTACTTCAAGCTTCATAAAATCTGGAAGTCCACCTACGTTATGATGTGACTTAATGGTAGCTGAAGGTCCTCCAGTTCCACTCACAGATTCTATAACATCTGGATAGATGGTTCCTTGACCTAACCATTTCACATCTTCTATGAGGTGAGATTCTTCATCGAAAACGTCTATAAATGTCTTTCCTATAGCTTTTCTCTTGGCTTCTGGATCGCTTAAATCCTTTAGCGCGTCATAAAACTTCTGAGAAGCATCTACTCCTTTTACGTTCAGTCCCATGTTCTGATAGCTGGCTAGCACTTCATCGAACTCGTTTTTGCGCAGCAGACCATTATTTACGAATACACAGTAAAGGTTGTCTCCTATGGCGCGTTGCAATAGTACCGCTGCCACCGAGCTATCCACTCCTCCACTGAGCCCTAGAACAACCTTCTCATTTCCTATCTTCTGTTTTAATTCCTCCACAGTAGCTTCCACAAACGAATCTGGAGTCCAACTCTGCTGGCATCCGCAAACGCCTACTGTAAAGTTCGCTATGAGTTTTTTACCGTCTGTGGTATGATACACTTCTGGATGGAATTGGATGGCGTAGGTTTCTTCATCTTTAAATCTGTAACCCGCATTTTCTACCGATCCTGTGCTGCATATAAGTTCACTTCCAGAAGGCAATTCTTTTATGGTATCTCCATGACTCATCCACACTTGCGTAGGAGCAGATATTCCATTCATGAGCGTGTTATTCGACTCTACTTTTTCAAGCATAGCTCTCCCGTATTCACGCGTATCACTGGCTTCTACTCTACCACCGTTAGACTGAGCCAAGTATTGAGCTCCGTAGCATACTCCTAGAAGCGGAAGTTTTCCTTTAATCTGACTCAAATCTGGCTGAGGAGCATCTGACTGACGTACTGAAAAAGGACTTCCAGAGAGAATTACTCCTTTTACATTCTCACCTAGCTCAGGAATTTTATTCCAAGGATGTATCTCTGAGTAGATGTTTAACTCTCTGATTCTTCTGGCTATCAGCTGCGTGTACTGACTTCCGAAATCCAAAATGAGTATCATTTCTTCCATGCCGCAAAAGTATTCTTAGCTTCTCGATTAAAGCTGGATAATTAAAGATAATTTTTCACATCAGACACTTTTTTACAAGCCCTAAATTAGCAGCCATGATATTAGAAAACCTAGCGCAGAAAAACATCATATTAGGAAGTGGCTCTCCACGCAGAAAACAGCTGCTGGAAGGATTAGGTATTCCTTTTTCAGTTCAAACAAAAGATACCGAAGAGACTTACGATTCAGCATTAACTAGAGAAGAAGTTCCACGTTTTTTAGCGGAGTTAAAAGCATC
>CAZTVP010000213.1:0-2955 GCA_964616995.1 uncultured Comamonadaceae bacterium | reverse complement strand
TTACTCATTACCAGCGACACTACAGTCTGGGTGGAAAATGAAATTCTTCACAAGCCGAAAAACGAAGGTGAGGCTAAAAATATGCTTGAGCAGCTATCAGGTATTACGCATTCAGTGATTACTGGAGTTTGTATTATGGATACGAGTAAAAAGGTGACTTTTCATGATGAAACGTTAGTCACTTTCGGTGAGATTACACCACAAGAAATCACATATTACGTAGAAAATTTTAAGCCTTATGACAAAGCTGGTTCCTATGGAGCTCAGGAATTTATGGGTTATGTAGCCATCCAAAAATTAGAAGGCTCATATTTCAATGTAATGGGATTACCAGTTCATAAAGTTTTTAGTGAACTTAAGAAATGGTAAACTGCTAGAAAGGTGACCTTTCTGAGATTAGCCCTATCTACATTTGTACCGCCAAAGAAAAAGTAGATTGAAGGATTTAAACAGACTGAGTAAAGTTGTGATAGCAGGACTGGGACTTATCTCCCTAGCTTGTATCTACTGCATCACCTTCTTAGAATGGGATTACGATTTCGAATCCTTCTTTCCTCAGAACGACCCTGAAACTGAATTCTATAGAGACTTCAGAGACAAGTTCGAGACGGATAATGATTTCGTTATCATAGCTCTGGAAAACAAGGAAGGTATTTTCGACCAGGATTTTCTGCTCATGGCAGACTCTCTTACAAATGAACTGAAAACACTTCCGAATGTTAGTCAGATTATCTCGCCAACACAGCTAAAAGAGCCTATTAAAACCGCATTTGGGTTTGTTCAAGCTCCGCTCATGCGGATAGACAATCCTGAAGTTTATTCTTATGATTCGCTCAAAATATTTGAAAGGCCCGAGCTAGTAGGCTCCCTTTTCTCCAATGATGGAAAAGCACTTATGGTTCAAGTATTTCATACCAAGTTTTTAAGTAAACAGTTGTGTGATAGCCTAAGCTATGACATAACGGACATGCTAGCTGAATATGAATTTGATGATTCAAAAGCTGTAGGAAGAGCCTTAGGGCAAGTCTATTACATAGGATTAATGCAGACTGAGACTATCATCTTTGTCACGCTGTCTATCATACTCATAGTTATCTTTTTGTTCATAGCATTCCGCTCTTGGTGGGGAATCTGGGTCCCTGTAACAGTAGTCCTTTTAGCTATTATTTGGGTATTAGGCTTGATGCAAGCTACGGGAAAAGAAATAGACTTGATGGTTATGATACTGCCTACGATTCTCTTTGTGGTGGGCATGAGTGACGTAGTTCACATTCTGAGTAAATATTATGATGAGCTTAGGTTAGGAAAGGAAAAAATAGCTTCACTTAAAATAGCTTTTAAGGAAATAGGTCTTGCTACCTTACTTACATCTATTACCACTTCCATAGGATTCTTAACTTTATTAACTTCAAGCATTCAGCCCATCTGTGACTTTGGGATTTATTCTGCGGCTGGTGTGATGCTGGCATTTGTACTGGCTTATTCACTCTTACCTGCGGTGCTGGTTTTAACTCCTGCACCAGCGGTTTATGATAATTCAGGTGCTACTAATTTTTGGACTACTAAACTGCATGGAGGTTTTAGATTTCTGCTGCGCAATAAAACTCTTATAGTCATCACCAGCATTTCTATAGCTGTTCTAAGTATGGCGGGACTGAACCAAATAACAGTTAATAATTACCTCCTTGAAGACCTCAGTGAAGATGACCCATTTAAGAAGAAGTTTGACTACTTCGAAAAGTCATTTTCAGGAGCTAGACCTTTTGAAATGGCATTGATTTTCAATGAGGGTGTTTCTCCGTGGGAGGCTGGCCCGCTCATGTACCAAGAAAAATTAGATGACTATTTAAAGAATGTCTATGGAGCTGGTAATATCATGTCTCCTGCCGAGATAGTAAAAAACGCCAACCGTTCTCTCAATGGCGGAAAAGATGAGTTCTACGCCATCCCGAAAGATGAAAAAGCACTGAAAAAAGTGACTAAGAACTTCGGGAAGTTCGGAACAGATAAGCTCATAGACCTATTCTATTACAATGAACTGGAAGCCCTACACGAAACGTACAAAGACAGTCTTAATGTGGATAGCGCCATGTTCTCCGGCCCAAAGAAAAACTGGGGTAGAATAAACGGGAAAGTTCCTGACTTAGGTAGTACCATCTTCTTCCAAAAGGAAGATAGCTTGAATCATTTCTTGAATACAGAGCTTCAGAATCCTTACTTTGAAGCTAAGATTACGGGGACAGCACGTTTAATCGACCTGAACAATAGAACGCTTGCTACCAATATGCTCAGTGGCTTAGCCATAGCCTTTGCGGTGATAGCACTGATAGTGGGCATCATGTTCAAGTCGTTGAGAATGGTTTTCATTTCATTGATTCCGAATGTTTTCCCACTTCTGGTAATAGCGGGGGTAATGGGCTGGTCAGGAATAGGATTGAAAGTGAGCACTTCTATCATATTCACCATAGCGTTTGGAATAGCTGTGGATGACACTATTCACTTTTTGACCAAACTCAGACTAGAACTGGCCAAGGGGAAATCACTTGTTTACGCCATCAAGCGTACCTTCATAGGAACGGGAAAAGCCATTATAGTGACTAGTTTAATTCTTTGTGGTGGATTCCTAACACTGATTTTCTCAGATTTCTTAAGCGTGTTTTATATCGGATTACTAATCAGCATAACTTTACTAGTGGCGGTACTGGGAGATTTATTTTTACTTCCTATTCTGATATTTACTTTTTATGGTAAAAAACTTAGTCAGAACCTGGCAGATAAGGATTCTTCCATTCATAAAGCTTAGCCTCTAAGCTCTTAATTTCTATTTGACTTCCTGGCCTATTCCAGATGTTCATTCCAGCTATATCATTCTTATTTCGCACTGGTGGCAGTGAATGGTCAAATTCCTTTGTAACCCAAACTCCCAAGGAATCTGCTTGGAGTGGCATTCCTGCA
>CAZTVP010000212.1:0-5138 GCA_964616995.1 uncultured Comamonadaceae bacterium | reverse complement strand
ATTATAGGTAGTACTAATAGTATTAAAAATAGAGTCTTTTTCATGGAGCACTTTAAGACCACAAAAGTATAATTTTTTTAATCAATTTAATTTATCTTAAAAAGATAGCTATATACTGTCTTTTAAATATGATAACTTTGTCGTTATGTTAGACCTTCAGTTTACAGATGAAGTAATGGCTGAGAATGACTGCGAGCAAACAGTAATCAGAACTTATACCGCTACAGATTTATGTCAGAATCAAGCTATGTTTCAGCAGGAAATTACCTTCATAGATGATGAAGCACCTTTGATTTCTAACCTTGTAGATGAGAGTTTCACTTGTCCTGAGGAACTCGAAAATGCCTCTCATCCCATAGCCATAGATAACTGCTCTGAGGCCGTTTTGATCTTTGTAGATGAGACCATTTTTAATGATTGTACTATTCAGGTGAGCAGAACTTGGACAGCTACAGATGCCTGTGGTAATGAAAGTTCCGCGGTGCAATACATCAATATCCAAGACACTCAAGCCCCAGAATTCCTGACCGAACTTTCTGATATAGAGCTAAGCTGCGGAGCTACTCTTCCAGATGCAGATGAGGTGGAAGCTACAGATAACTGCTCAGAAGTAATCATAGAATTTAGTGAAGAAACATTGCCTACAGTGTGCGAGCAAAACATTCACTTAGTTAGAACTTGGATAGCTACAGACGCTTGTGGAAACAGTGCTGAACTAACTCAGAATATCCGAATAGAAGATACGGAAGCTCCGGTTTTCGGGCTGCTGCCTGAGGATGTGTCCATAGCCTGTGGAGAAGACTTGCCAGTGGCTGAAGTTTCTGCTACGGATAACTGCAGCGGAGAAGTAAACATTGAGTTCGAGCAGAATTATGCCTCAGGCGGATGTCCTAATATTTTTAGAACATGGACAGCTACAGATGCCTGTGGAAATCAAACTTCTTACACACAAACCATTTTCATAGACGATACTGAGCCACCACTGCTAGATGGAATCATTTTTAATCTAGAAGCTACGTGTGAAAACATTCCAGATATTCCAGTGCCTAATGTCACGGATAACTGTGATGAAAATGTAGATGTAACCGTGTCTGAATCTCTCAGTGCTAATGGCTGTGAGCAGATACTCATAAGAACATGGATAGCTACTGACGACTGTGGAAATACCACTATAGCTACTCAGAGCATTAACCTCATAGACGAAGCTCCACCGGTATTCATAAATCCTATAGCAGACAATGCTGTGGAATGTGAAGACTTAGCAGACTTAGCTTTACCTCAGGTAGAGGATAACTGCGGTGGAGAAGTAGATTTGACTTATACCGAAGAATTTTTAGGAGGAGGCTGCGCAGGACAGATTAGCCGTGTTTACACTGCTACTGACCTTTGCGGAAACTCAGCTTCCTTTACTCAAACCATTAATATTATAGACTTGTCTCCACCCGTATTTACGGGGGTTTTGGCCGGCACATTTGTAGATTGCGGTTCTATTCCGCCAGCCATTTCTCCCGTTATTACTGACGCCTGTAATCCAGATGATATAGATGTAGTGTTCTCTGAGCAGCAGTTAGGCTTCGGGTGTGAATACACCATAGTAAGAAGGTGGACAGCTACAGACGCATGCGGAAATTCAAGTACAGCTCAGCGTTTCATTTTTGTGGAAGACATTTCAGCTCCGGAGTTAATAGGAGTTCCAGCAGATGAAGTCCTCACCTGTGGTTCTACGCTACCAGCAGTGCCTGTGGTGACAGCAGAAGATAATTGCACCGCGCAACTAGAAGTGGCTTACGAAGAAAACACCACTATTACTGAATGTGGAAGCGTTACTACTAGGTCATGGAGCAGTGTAGATGACTGCGGTAATCAAATTACAGAGACCCAAACCATAGAAATAACTGATACGGAAGCACCAGTAATTCTGCAGATTCCAGCTGATGTGACAGTGAACTGTGAATCAGTGCCTGAAATGGGAGAGGTGGAAGCTACGGATAATTGCACCGCTGAGTTAACTTATGATGCTGTAGATGAATATGTATATGGTGCATGTCCTTACACCATTCTTAGAACGTACTCTGCTACAGATGCTTGTGGAAATCAGGCTACAGCTGTCCAGACCATAACTGTAGAGGATAACGAAGCGCCAGAGTTAAGCAGTTATCCTGAAGATTTTACTACTACTTGTTCTCAGCTAGACGTAGCTCCTGAAGTGGATGCTACAGATAATTGCACCGCGGAGGTAGAAGTTCAGTTCAGTGAGTTTTATGAAGGTCAAGGATGTGTGAGGCTGTTAAGAAGAGTGTGGGAAGCGCAGGATGCCTGTGGTAATGTAACTTCACATACACAAACTATTACGCTAGAAGATACGGAAGCACCACAAGTGATGGAGTTTAGCGCTGAACTTACCTACGAGTGTAATGCTTTGCCTACGCTCCCAGAGCCAGAGTTTACAGATGACTGCACTGAATTAAACGTAACGTACGAGGAAGAACTTGTAGCTGGAAACTGCGCTTCGGTGTATGACCTACTGCGTAGCTGGACAGCCACAGATTTATGCGGAAATGCTGTAGAAGTAAGTCAAGTGATTCATGTGGTAGATAACTCAGCACCAGTGACTAATTTAGAGAACGAAGAAATAACTGTTACCTGTGATGAGCTACCAGAAATTCCTACGCTGGCTGTTTTTGGTGAGTGTGGAGATTACGAAGTAGAATATGGAGAAGAAGTAAACTACCTGGAAGAGTTAGGGGGAACATGCCAACTCGGAAACGCGGTTTCTACTGCTGGAGAAGTAGCATTATGGCTACCGAATATGAGCGGAAGTGCTGATGAATTTGTGTTTGGAGAAGAAGCAGGAATGTACGCAGAGTTAAGTCATGGTGGAGAAATTCACATCACTGGTCAAGTATATAATGCTGGAAATCCTCAGCAAAGCTGGATAATAGATATGACACTGTATGACCCGCAGGACTGGGAAACTTGGTCAGCTAACGGAGGAAGCTATAAAAACGAGCAGCCATGGTTAGAAGATGCGCACTTAGAATGGATGTACTATAAACTTAGTGATGAAAGCAGACTAATAGGAGCTGGAGAATATGAGGGAGAAGAGTTAGAGCTGATGCATACGCCAGTAGATTTCAGGTATGGTTTCCAAGTCGGTAGAGGAGCCAATAACCGAAATGGAGAATACGGAATCTCAGGTTGGTTCGCTTATGAAGGAATGCTAAACGGAGAGTTTACCTTCGGTTCTGGAGATATCATAGCAGACATTAAGTGCTGTCCAGACCAGGATATCACTAGGTCGTGGACAGTAGAGGACTGTGCTGGAAATAGCACTACGGTTACACAAGTAATTCATGTGAGAAAAGAATTAGAATTAACAGGTTTACAGTTGGATAATACTGAACAGCCACAGTTTGATGTAAGAGGTTCTGAAGGGCCAGAGTTCATCATCACATTTGACTCGGGAGATGATGCTGAAAAGACCCTAATTCTAACAGATTTAAGCGGAAAAACGGTGTATCAGAAAACTTTTGACGGACTGGAAAAAAACACCACATACACCAGAAGAATACCCAAGAATAATATGCTCACAGGAATGTACATGTTCTACTTAAGAGGAAAAACATCCTCCGGTTCAGATAAAGAAGTTAAGATGTAAATCTGTATCTCTCATACTGAACTTGTCTAAAGTTGAAGCTAAATGGCCGAGTGGAAAGTATTGATATTAGTGGCAAAACTCATTTTTTTCTGCATAGCTAAGTTGCTACGGAGAAAAAAATAGCTGAAGCCAATGATGTCAAGAGTTCCTGCCGGCCGGCAGGCTGGTTCACGCAGGTTTTATGTTCGACTTGAGATAAGTTCACTACTATAAACCCTGCTAATTCATTGATTGGTGCGGTTTTTTGGTTTAGATGAAGGTAGGATTGAAGCATCAGACTTCATTACGCATATAGAGGTGCGATTTACGAACAGATAAAATTCCCCTCCCAGCGCTATTTTGAATCAGAGAAAGAATCTCTTTTGGAGGGGTGAATTGTTGATACGTGATGTTGAGTTAAGAAGAAATTGGTTTAGCAATTTGGGGTGAGTAAGGTGAAATCATGATTTTAGAATTTAGACCTGCCTGCCGGCAGGCAGGAGTACGATTTTTCTAATTGAAAATTGACGCTTAGGCTTCGCTCAGCGCAGGCATGTGATAAAAGCGATTTGCAGAAGTAAATGAAGAAATTAGCACAATTCGCGCCCTGAGCGGCAGCCGAATGGGCAATAGAGACTAAATACATTTATTAAAAAGAAGAAATTCAAATAGAGTGGACCTGAATTTTTCGGTTACTGAGCTGAGCATAGTAAAACAGAATATTCAAATCTTTTCAATAGCCGAAACTTCAGTGAAGGCTATCTAACCCCAATCCTACGCATCACCTGATTTTCTACTATTTCATACAGTTGATCTGGAGCTTTCGTACGCCACTTGACTTCATTTAATCTTCCTCCTGCTACTAGATAGCTGTCTAGGTTTCCTTCTTGTAGATCATGAAAGACATGTTCTCTGAGGTTCATGATGGCTATCCAGCCATCTGTGTCTAGCACCTCTTCGAACCATTCTTCGTAGTAACAGTCATCTCCAAAGTGAAAATTTAGCACATTCTCAGCTATGAGTATGAACTTAGAAATTCCGTTTTGCATCAGCACCTCTAGGATGTTTCTCTTGAAGTGCATAATGTCATTGTGCAGCAGGTCATTCCATTCGCCTATGAGTTCTATAACTGCATAACCCTTAGCGTATTCAGCCATTAAAATCTTAATGTATAGCGTAGGAGAACCCATATTATCCCACTGAGGATGAATGTAATGGTCATAGATCATTTCATTACAGTAAAACTCGCTGTACTCCTTCCCGAAGAATGGAGAAGCGGGATCTTCACTGCTTACGTAGAGTCCACGCCAGTTATAATATGGTTCTATTTCATGCATTTTTAGCTGCTACTGCTTTTCTGACGCTGCCATGGGTTAAAAGTAACTCCTTGGCTTCAGCCTCTGGAATACCTAACTCCTGCATAATCATTCTAGTACCTCTTTTTACTAGTTTATGATTACTAAGTTGCATATCTACCATTTTATTCCCTTTTACATGTCCC
>CAZTVP010000211.1:3980-5166 GCA_964616995.1 uncultured Comamonadaceae bacterium | reverse complement strand
CTAACTGTGTTACTAGGTGATTTTGGATGTGACGCTAATTGCACAGCTGATATGAACTATGATGGATACACCACATCTGAAGACTTAGCTGTTTTCCTCTCAGTATTTGGTACTACTTGTGATTAACAACTAACAGTAATTTTTAAAAAAAGGCTGCTACTTATAGCGGCCTTTTTTATGCATTTAATTTTGTGTGGTTTCTTCTTAGGATAGTCTTAATTTTGTTTCATAATTGACTGAAAAATGGAACAGGTTCTACCTTATAAACCCAAAAATAAAATCCGAATAGTTACCGCTGCCTCACTCTTTGATGGACATGATGCAGCCATTAATATTATGAGGAGAATTATCCAATCCACTGGATGTGAAGTAATACACCTTGGTCATGATAGAAGTGTGGAGGAAGTGGTGAATACCGCTATTCAAGAAGATGCTCAAGCCATAGCCATGACCTCTTATCAGGGAGGACACATGGAATACTTTAAGTACATGTTTGACCTTTTAAAGGAAAAGGGAGCAGGGCACATTAAAATCTTCGGGGGAGGAGGAGGAACTATTCTTCCAGAAGAAATAAATGAGTTGCATGAGTATGGCATAGCCAGAATCTATCATCCTGATGATGGACGAAAAATGGGGCTCCAAGGAATGATAAATGACTTGGTAGAACAGTGTGATTTCCCCACTGGTGAGAAGCTAAATGGAGAATTAGGAGTGCTTCCTAAAAAAGACCCTAAAGCCATAGCCAAACTCATTTCAGCTGCTGAAAATTTTCCAGATAACCATGAAAGTCAATTAAACGAAATTCACGAGTTAGCTAAAACTAAGCCTACTCCAGTCTTAGGAATAACAGGAACTGGTGGAGCTGGTAAAAGCTCTCTGGTGGATGAATTAGTTAGAAGATTTCTACTTGACTTTGAGGACAAGACCTTAGCCATCGTATCTGTTGACCCTTCTAAAAGAAAAACGGGAGGAGCGCTACTTGGAGATAGAATTAGAATGAACGCCATAAAAAACGAAAGGGTTTATATGCGTTCATTAGCTACAAGGCAATCTAATCTAGCCCTGAGTAAGCACGTAAATGAAGCCTTAGAAATTCTAAAAGCGGCTAACTATGATTTAATCATTTTAGAAACAAGTGGAATAGGTCAGAGTGATACTGAGATAATGGAATACTCAGATGTTTCTC
>CAZTVP010000211.1:0-3970 GCA_964616995.1 uncultured Comamonadaceae bacterium | reverse complement strand
TACCGAAATTTTAGAGCATAGCGATGTGTCCTTGTATGTGATGACACCAGAATTCGGAGCGGCTACACAGCTAGAGAAGATTGACATGCTTGACTTTGCTGACATAGTAGCCATTAACAAGTTCGATAAAAGAGGAGCCTTAGATGCATTAAGAGACGTAAAGAAGCAGTACGTAAGAAACCACCAACTCTGGGAAGCTAAAGATGAAGACTTACCAGTCTTTGGAACTATAGCGAGTCAGTTTAACGACCCTGGAATGAACTCTCTTTACAGTGCTATAATGGGCAAGTTCGTGGAGAAAGGAGAAGAGCAGCTGAAAAGTTCATTCCATGTTACTGATGAAATGAGCGAGAAAGTATGGGTTATTCCTCCAAAAAGGACAAGGTATTTATCTGAAATATCTGAAAGCAGCAGAGAGTATGATAGTTGGGTAGAAAAACAAGTGAAAATAGCGGAGAAGCTTTATGGCTATCATCTAGTGCTTGGAAATACTACTTTAGATTCTAAAGATAAAATCAGTGAAGAGATGGAAAATCTCAAACTTGATTTAGATCCTCATAACTGGAACCTCCTTCAGAACTGGGAAGAGAAAAAAGCCAAGTATCAGGATGAACTTTACATCTTTAAAGTTCGTGATAAGGAAATCAAAATAAAAACGCACACTACCTCACTTTCTCATTTAGAAATTCCAAAGGTAGCAGTGCCTAGGCATCACTCGTGGGGAGATGTCTTAAGATGGAGTTTACAAGAAGGTTTCCCTGGAGATTTCCCATTCACATCAGGAATTTATCCATTCAAGAGAGAAGGAGAGGACCCTACCAGAATGTTCGCAGGTGAAGGCGGGCCTGAGAGAACAAATAAGCGTTTTCACTACGTTTCGGCAGGACTTCCAGCTAAGAGGTTAAGTACAGCTTTTGATTCAGTAACCTTGTACGGAAATGACCCAGGAGTGCGTCCAGATATTTATGGTAAAATAGGAAACAGTGGAGTAAGCATCTGCTGTTTAGATGATGCTAAGAAATTGTATTCTGGTTTTGATTTAGCATTGGCTTCCACTTCTGTATCCATGACTATCAATGGCCCAGCACCTATGCTTCTAGCATTTTTCATGAATGCAGCTATAGACCAACAGTGTGAAAAATACATCAAGGAACACGGATTAGAGTCTGAGGTAGAATCAGTATTGCACCGCAAATGGGAAGCTAAAGGATTAGAAAGACCAAAGTACCAAGGAGAGCTGCCAGAAGGAAATGACGGATTAGGATTAATGCTCCTTGGAACCACTGGAGATGAAGTGTTACCAGCAGACGTGTACAATGACATAAAAGCCAAGACCATAGCCGTGGTCAGAGGAACAGTACAGGCAGATATTTTAAAAGAAGACCAAGCGCAAAACACATGTATTTTCTCTACGGAATTCGCGCTGAGGTTAATGGGAGATGTGCAGCAGTATTTCATAGACCACAGAGTTAGGAATTTTTATTCAGTCTCTATAAGCGGATACCATATAGCAGAAGCCGGAGCTAATCCTATTACTCAGCTGGCATTCACGTTAGCTAATGGGTTCACTTATGTGGAGTATTACCTAAGTAGAGGTATGGATATCAATGCCTTCGGGCCTAACCTGAGTTTCTTCTTCAGTAACGGAATAGACCCAGAATATGCCGTAATAGGTAGAGTAGCCAGAAGAATTTGGGCCAAGGCGCTCAAGAATAAATACGGAGCTGACGAGAGGGCACAAAAACTGAAATATCATATCCAAACAAGTGGACGTTCACTTCACGCTCAAGAAATAGATTTCAACGATATCCGAACCACGCTTCAAGCACTATACGCTCTTTATGATAATTGTAACTCGCTGCATACCAATGCTTATGATGAAGCCATTACTACGCCTACGGAGGAAAGTGTAAGAAGAGCTATGGCCATTCAGCTCATTATTAATAAGGAGTTAGGTTTAGCTAAAAATGAAAACCCATTACAGGGGAGTTTCATCATAGAAGAGCTAACCGATTTAGTGGAAGAAGCTGTTTTAGAAGAGTTTGATAGAATAACAGAGCGTGGAGGAGTTTTAGGAGCCATGGAAACCATGTATTATGAAACGCTTAAGCATACTGGAGAATTCCCTATCATCGGTGTGAACACGTTCTTAAGTTCTAAAGGTTCGCCTACGGTTCTGCCTAAAGAAGTGATTAGAGCTACTGCTGAGGAGAAAGAGTATCAGATTTCTATGCTTTCAGAACTGCATAAAATGGACGAGAATAAGGCTACTGAAGTCATAGAGAAAGTTCAAAATGCGGCAGTCACCAACCAAAATATGTTCGAGGAACTGATGGAAGCGGCTAAATTCTGTAGCCTCGGGCAGTTGACTGATGCGCTCTTTGAGGTAGGCGGGCAGTACAGAAGAAACATGTAATGCGCTACTTTCTCAGACTCTCTTATTTAGGCTCGGCTTATCATGGCTGGCAGAGGCAGAAAAATGCCATTTCTGTTCAGGAAGTTCTAGAGTCCGCGGTGCAAAAATTACTGGGAAATCCCACAGAAATTACCGGTTGTGGAAGAACAGATACAGGTGTTCACGCTACTGAGTTTTACGCACATTTTGATACAGAAGAAAGTATTCTTGAGGAAGAAAAGTTCATTTATAATTTGAACGGGATATTACCTCTAGATATAGCCGTAAATGATTTAATACGAGTAGAAGAAACAGCGCATACCAGATTTGACGCTGTGAGCAGGTCTTATGAATACCATATTCATCAGCAAAAGAGTCCATTCATAAATGGCAAGTCGTATTTCTTTGCACCGCACCTAAATGTGAATGATATGAATGAAGCTGCAGCTTGTTTGTTTAATTATAATGAGTTCGGGGCTTTTTGTAAAGCGGGTTCTGATAATAAAACAAACCTTTGTGATGTTACTCGAGCAGAATGGAAAGTTCATTCGGATAGGTTGATATTCCATATTACAGCCGATAGATTCTTGAGAAACATGGTAAGAGCCATTACCGGTACTTTACTCAGCGTAGGACAGGGGAAGATGACCGTTTCTGATTTTAAAACCATAATAGAAAGTCAAGATAGGACGCAAGCGGGATTTTCTGCTCCTGCTCAGGGATTATATTTGACCAAGGTTAAATATCCATACCTAAATGAGTAAGGAATCTTCAGTATCAGGAAAAGTATTTGATTTCGGAGTATTGTGGAAAGTTTTTAAGGGCGTCAGTCCTTATAGGAAAACATTCATTCTAACTGGAATAATCATACTTGTTTTAGCACTTTTAGGAGTAGTGCGTCCACTACTAATTATGAACGGTTTAAATGAGGCATTTGCCCTGTCAGACGCTTCTGTTTTAACTCGATATTTTCTTCTTATGCTGCTGGTGCTCGCGGTAGAAACCATACTTCAGTATTATCAAACCTATCTCAGTAACTATGTGGCTCAGTCAGTAACCTTAGATCTTAGAGAGACATTATTCAGGAAGGTAGTTAAGTTTAGACTGAAATTCTTTGATCAAACTCCCGTAGGAACTTTCGTTACTCGACTTATTGGAGACATAGATGGAATAGCACAAATCTTTAGTAATGGTATCCTTACCATAATAGGAGACCTCCTCAAACTCGTAGTAGTTATCATCACCATGTTAACAGTGAATATTAATCTCACATTGCTCATTCTGATACCTATTCCTGTTTTAATTATAGGGACAAGGATATTTCAGAAAGTGATAAAAAAAGCTTTTACAAAAGTTAGAAATCAAGCCAATAAGATCAATGTTTTCACACAAGAACATATTACTGGTATGTCTATAGTTCAACTATTTACGAAAGAAAAAAGAGAGTATGAAAAGTTCCAAAAAATAAATAAAGAACACCAGGATGCTCATATTCAGTCGGTTTGGGCATATGCTGTGTTTTTTCCGTTTGTAGAGTTATTGTCTGCGATTAGCCTCGCTCTTTTACTCTGGTAT
>CAZTVP010000210.1:1729-5175 GCA_964616995.1 uncultured Comamonadaceae bacterium | reverse complement strand
TGGTTACTCTATCACCTGGCTTTCTTCCAAAGACATAGGAACTGCAAATTCCTGGATTTACATTCATCCAAGTGTTTCTTTGTCTATCCCACGGTGGTGTAGCTATACGAATATTTAGCATTACTATATTTCCTTCCGCAGGGTGGTTAGCCATAGAATACGCACGGAAAATAGTCTCATCATTCTTCATAGTTAAATCCCACAGACCATACTTATCCCACTCTGGTTTAAAGTCATCTGGATCTCTTTCTAGCTCAGGGTGAGATGTAATATCCATGTCCTTGAACTCTACAGTGCATGGAGGTACATCTACTTGGATATAACCACCTGCCTCGAAATCTAGATTTTCTCCTTCTGGAAGTTTCACTACAAACTCCTTAATGAATGAAGCTACGTTATAGTTACTCACAACTTCACATTCCCATTTCTTAATTCCGAAAATTTCTTCAGGGATAGCGATTTTCATGTCTTGCTTCACCTTTACTTGACATCCAAGTCTCCAGTTATCAGCTATCTCTTTTCTAGAGAAATAAGGAGCTTCAGTAGGAAGAATTTCACCTCCTCCTTCGAATACTTGACACTTACACATAGCACAAGTACCACCACCACCACAAGCTGATGGAAGGAATATCTTCTCATTACCTAAAGTGGTAAGAATGGTATTGCCTGCATCTACTTCTACTACTTTTTCACCATTGATAGTAAGCTTTACCGCCCCGCTAGGAGATAACTTAGCTTTAGCGAATAAAAGAAGTGCCACTAAGAGCATTACTATCATCAAGAATACTGCTACCGCAGCTATAATCGTTGTACCCATAGTACTAAAGTATTTTACTTTTTTATAATTCGAATCCCATAAAACTCATAAATGCTATACCCATGAGTCCAGTTAATATAAACGTGATACCTAATCCTCTTAGGGCAGGAGGAACATTAGAATATCTGATTTTTTCTCTGATGGCAGCTATGGCTACTATAGCTAATAACCAACCCACTCCAGAACCTAATCCAAATACTGAAGCTTCAGCTATGTTTGGATACTGACGGTCTTGCATGAATAATGCTCCACCAAGAATAGAACAGTTTACGGCAATTAATGGAAGGAAGATTCCTAATGCTCCATAAAGTGCTGGCGCAAATTTCTCTACTATCATTTCTACTAACTGTACCATAGAGGCTATTACTGCTATAAACATGATGAAAGAAAGGAAACTTAAATCAAGTGTATTAGAACCACCTAATCCCCACTCTGGGTTTAACCATCCTAGCGCTCCTTCTTTTAAGAGATAATTCTCCATTAAGTAGTTAATAGGAACTGTAATACCCAGTACGAATATCACCGCGAAACCTAATCCAACTGCGGTCTTTACCGTTTTAGATACAGCAAGGTAAGAACACATACCTAAGAAATAGGCGAAAATCATGTTCTCTGAGAACGCTGCTTTTACGAAAATGCTTAAATAATCTAACATATCTCTGTGCTTATGTGTTTCTTAATTTTCTTCTATTAATTTCTTGTTCTTACTTCTCTGAATCCAGATAATCACTCCTACTACTACAAGGGCCATAGGAGGAAGAATCATCATGTTATTATTGAAGTAACCCATAGCGTAAAGCCCTGTCCCTTCCGTAGAACTTCCAAATAGTTCCATTCCCCAGAATTTTCCTGAACCAAAGATTTCTCTTACTACAGCTACGGCTAAAAGTATCCAAGCATAACCCATGGCATTTCCGATAGCATCTAAGAAAGATGGCCATACTTTATTACCTAGTGCGTATGCCTCTAATCTACCCATGATGATGCAGTTGGTAATGATGAGTCCTACGAATACAGAAAGCTTCTCAGCTACATCTGGTACAAAAGCCTTTAACACTTGGTCAACTACAATTACAAGAGAGGCTACTACCACTAACTGAACTATAATTCTAATTCTAGAAGGAATTACGTTTCTAAGTAGTGATACTAACACGTTTCCTCCTATCATTACGAATAGCACAGAAAGAGACATAAAAACTGCCTGCTCTACTTGTACTGTAATGGCTAATGCAGAACATATTCCTAAGACCTGAACCGTAATAGGGTTCGAATCGTTAAGCGGGTCAGATAAAAGCTTTTTATTTTTCTTAGAGAAAAGAGATTCCTTAGGCTCTTTTACTTTAACTTCTTCTTTTACTTCAGCCATTTGAATTAGTTTAATTGTGCTTTAGATGAATTAAAATTCTTATACACTTCCATACTTCTGTTCACCATTTCTTGAACTCCTTTAGAAGTAATAGTTCCACCAGTAATACCATCTACTTCATGCTTACCACTTGAGCTTCCTGCTCCTTTGGTTACCTCGAAATATAGTTCTGCTGTATAGTTGAACTCTTGACCTGGCCAAGCATCTTCGAAAAGACTTGTCTTGATTTCTGCTCCTAGCCCAGGAGTTTCTGTTTTATGGTCAAATGAAGCTCCAAATACTGTTTTCATATCTGTTTCCATAGCTACATAACCCCAAATCGGGCCCCAAAGTCCTTTACCTACCATAGGAACTACATATACCTGCTTACCACCTGGAGTTTTACCACCATAAAGTGGATACTTTTTCGTCTCCTTAGTTAGCGTAGTATTTCTGTGCTGCTTTTTCACATCTACAGCCAATACGTCCTTCTCAGTAACATTTGCCATAGGAGCACCTGTGTGGTCTAAGATGTAGTATTCAGTTATGAACTGAGGAAATACTTCATTAACATTACTTCTCTTCACAGCTATATCATCTGCTCCGTCTTTTTCTCCATCTAAACCTATAGAAGCTAAGATGTCCATTTTCTTTTTGTCTTCAGCATTCTTCTTTTGCATGGGTTGAAGGCTGAAAGCAAGTGAAGCCAAAACCGCACCTACTACTATTACCATCAATACTGCAAACAGAAGCGTAAATCCAGTACTATTTTTATCTATTGCCATTAGTTTCTTTTTAAAATGTTATGCCACAGCTAGCTTAGCTCTTTTCATTCTTTTCTTAATGTTTCCTTCTATTACGTAGTGGTCAATAGTAGGTGCCATTACATTCATGAATAGAATAGCTAACATAATTCCTTCAGGATATGCTGGGTTTACAGTTCTGATAAGGATAGCAAGTATACCTATCAGTAATCCGTACCATACTTTTCCGATTTTGGTTTGCGCAGCAGAAACTGGGTCAGTAGCCATGAACACTACACCAAAAGCAAAACCACCTAAACACAACTGGTGATACCAAGGAATCTGTAAATAAAGATTGTCAGGAAAGTATGCTGGCCCTATCCAGTTAAAGAATAATCCCATAAGTGCTCCTCCAATGGCAGCCCAAAGCATAATTCTCCAACTTCCTATTCCTGTCCAAATAAGTAAAGCAGCACCTATTAAACACATAAGTACCGATGTAGAACCTATAGAACCAGGTATAAATCCTAAGAAAGAGTTC
>CAZTVP010000210.1:0-1719 GCA_964616995.1 uncultured Comamonadaceae bacterium | reverse complement strand
TTAATGAAAAGTCAAATCCACCGCCTACGTTAGCTATAACTGAGGATAATGAAGCTCCTTCTGGAGTATCTACTAACAATCCTAAAGGTGTAGCTCCTGTGAATGAGTCTATGATATTTGGACTAGCGGCTGCTGTCAGTGAATCATTAAAACCAGTATGGAACCATACATTATTACCACTCATCTTAGTAGGATAAGCAAAGAACATAAATGCCCTTGCAGTTAGGGCCACATTCAAGATGTTCATTCCTGTTCCTCCGAAAACTTCTTTACCTATAACCACCGCGAAAATGGTTCCTACTGCCACCATCCAAAGTGGACAATCTACAGGCATTACTAATGGAATCAACATTCCCGATACTAAGAATCCTTCGTTAATAGCATGTCCATTGATGAAACAAAATATGAACTCAACACCTAGTCCTGCCGCATAAGAAACTATGATCATAGGAAGAACCATAGGTAGTCCATATAAAAACATATCCCACCACGTAGCTGCTCTAGCTTCACCTAACCACGCAGTTCTTCCAGCTTCAGTTAAGATAGCATCATACTGATATCCAACGTTGTAAATACCAAATAATAAACAAGGGATTAAAGCTAAAATTACCATGAACATGGTTCTTTTTAAGTCTATCCCATCTCTAAGGTGAGAACCTTTATGTGTAGTATGACCTGGTACGAAAGCAAAAGTTTCTAACGCATCGTAAACTGGCCAATACTTATGGAGCTTTCCTCCTTCCTTAAAAGGTGGAGCTATTTTTTCGTCTAAAAATTTATGTAATCCTTTCATGTCTTTCTAGCTCTTATTTAAACTCTTCCATTATTACGTCTAATCCTTCTCTCACTATCTCCTGCACATTTATCTTAGAAGTACAAGCATATTCACAAAGTGCAAAATCCTCTGGGGCTACCTCATAAATACCAAGTTTCTCCATCATATCTATATCGTTTACGATGATAGACTTCACGAGCTGTACTGGATAAATGTCAAATGGAAATACTTTCTCGTACTGTCCTGTTACCACAAATTTTCGCTCTTCACCGTTCATATTCGTGTTCAGCTTCCACTTTTTACTCTTAGGAAGTAACCATGTAGGGAATGCTTGACTTAAAGAAAATTTATTGAAACCTGGAGCTAACCAACCTTCTGTTAGGAAAAACTGTGGCTCGTTTCCTTCTGGAACTATAGTTAACTGGTCTGAATAAAATCCTATGAATCCATCTTGTGCTACTTTTTCTCCAGTGAGCACATCTCCACTAATGATCCTACAGTTATCGCTTGTAATTTGTCCTTCCGTCACTGTGCCTACTTGCGCTCCCACAGTTGTATGATAATAACATGGCTCCTTTACTTCAGAACCTGTTAATGCTAATACTTTGTCAGTGTTTAACTCACCTGATGTTAAAGTAGCTCCTATTCTGGCTACGTCTTGTGCGTTGCAATACCAAACCACTTCACCTTTGTTGATAGGATTTGTTTTATGGATTTGTACACCAACATTACCAGCAGGATGCGGACCTGCGTATGTAGTTAAATCAGCTTCTGTTGAAAACTGATTGAACCATGAGCTTCCTGGGGATACACCTAAATTCACTTTATTACCACCTGAAATGGCAGAAAGAGCTTGAAGGCCTGCCTTGAAAGCGGCTTCTTTCCCTTCCATTACCTTATCTGGATTAGGAGCTAAAGGCGCTGAACTAAAAGTACTAACGAAG
>CAZTVP010000209.1:0-5184 GCA_964616995.1 uncultured Comamonadaceae bacterium | reverse complement strand
AACGAAGTAGCTCTCTTGCACGCTGCTTCTTGTAATGATAAGACTCTTCTTCTTCTTGAATGGACTCGTACACTTTGGTATTGAGCATCTCATCCGCTTGTAGCATGGCTTTACGCTGTGCAATTTTTTGCAACGCCCAAACCTTAACCTTATCCTCAGCATCTGCATAGCGCATATCATACTCTCCACGTGGAGAAAGTAATTTGGCCAGAATAGGTGATGTCTCTATGGCCAGAAACAAGAGAAAGATAAAGAAAGCAGGCATCCAAGGCAGCTCTCCTAAGGCGTTCACTCGAGCCATAAGTCCATCAAATCTATCTATGACAGGTTGTGTTTCTGCCAAGTGTTGTTTCTCTCTTTCATCTATAGCTGCTAATTCTGTGGAAATTTCCTCCGAGCGTTCGGCAGACTGAGCCTTCATAGCGTTCAATTCTGCTAATGCTGCATCATGCTTTTCTCTCTTCTCTTTATAAACTGGGCCTTTGCCTAAAATTCCTGAACCGGCAGTTCCCTCCGCTTCATTAATAAACACTTCATAAAGTGCATTCACCTCAGCTTCTTGTTCGGCTATTTCATTATCCATGTCCTCTAGCTCACGGTATAATTCAGCTTCCTCCTTCTCAAAGATTTGAGCTACTTGAGTCTGATTTTCTAGGGTCATTTCATTCTTCTGCTCCAGTAGTACTCGGTCTATTTCTTTCTCAAATATTTTTAGCTCCAGCGGTTTAGAAATAACCACAGCTATGATTACAGCCAGCACTAATCTAGGAGCAGCTTGTAGGAGTTCATCCATTTTATCTCCTCTTTTCTTTAAAGAAGAGACTATGAATCTGTCCAGATTAAATATGAGCAGTCCCCACACAAATCCGAAAGCCATGGATACAAATACACTATCAAAAACAGTGTAAAGTGCGTAACTACAAGCTATAGAAGCCAATACAGCAGTGAAGAAAACAGTCCCTCCTATTCCGGCATATTTGATTTGTTCAGATTTAGGACATTTAGAAAGCAAGTCAGTGTCTGTGCCTGAGCACATCCAGAAAAATTCTTTTAACATGGTAACAGGGTTCTTTGAGGTTTACCCATTGCTAACGACAACTCATCTGCTCATGTTGTGAAAGAACCACCATCTGACTTATGAATTAACATTTTTAACAGTCCACCACTACCAATTTGAATTAAGCATTTTTAAGAGTACGTGACCATATAGTGACTTCAGCTACAGAAGGATTAAAGTATTTTCGCACTATGAAATATTTCTTAGGTATAATTCTAATTTCAGGTATGGTTACTACATCTAAAACACTTTATGACTTCACAGAAAAATCAAACATTTCAGACTGGCGGGTGGTAGATGATGTAGTTATGGGCGGCAGGTCTGATGGAAACTTTACCATTACTGAAAATGGAACTGGACTATTCAGCGGTAGCGTAAGTCTAGAGAACAATGGTGGATTCTCATCTGTAAGAAATAGAATGACTAAAACAAATGTTTCAGCGGGTAAATTCATATACATCAGACTCATGGGAGATGGTAAAAACTACCAGTTTAGATTAAAAGATGATGTAGATAATTACTATTCCTTTAAAACAGAGTTCACCACTACAGGAGAATGGCAGGAAGTAAAGCTCAAAATGAAAGATTTCATTCCCACTTTTAGAGGCAGAAAACTAGCCATGGAAAATTTCAGCGGGGAAATAATTGAGGAAATGACCTTCCTCATAGCCAATAAGAAAAATGAATCCTTCAGACTGGAAATAGATAAAATCTGGGTAGAATAATTTAGGCTTTAGCGGTAACTCTTCTAAACTGCCAAACGGCCAATAACCCAAGAACAGAAAAGCACATCAATAGACCAAAAACCCACTGATGCCCGAGCAGTTGCCCAGGATATTTATCTAGAAACAAACCCATGAGCGGAGCCATATAAATATCCGGCAGGTAGCCTATCACAGATGCTAAACCCACCACAGTTCCCGTAACAACTAATGGTATTTTAGCCTCTCCCATAATGGCAAAGTAAAGTCCTCTCATAGCATACACGCCCAAGCAAGTTGAAGTCAAGACTACCAAAATCACCATCCAAGTATATTCACCCGGATTGAAAACCATAACAGCTCCAGCCAACAACATGCATAAAAAACAAATAATGGAAACACTCGAAGCCTTGAATTTGTCAGCTGTAAACCCTGCCACTATAGCTGCCACTGGTCTAATCCAAAGTGCTAGCGTTCCTACCTTAGAACTTTCCAAATCTGAATATTTCAGCACGTCCGAAGCCAATAACGAAAAATCATCCGTGACTCTATAACCAGAGTAAGCACATAGGATAATGACCGCTTGTAGCCATACTTCTGGCATCTTGGCCACTTTTTTTATTTGGGTTAAATCTACTTTTTCGCGGTGCAATGATGTAGAATCACCCTCCAACTTTCTCAGCACTAAGAACACTAGCACTCCTGTTAAACCTACTGTCGAGGTGAAGAAATAAATAACACTCTCCAGCGCTTCTTTCTTTGAACTTGCATCCATTTCCACCTCTCCTGTTGGAATGAAAGTTCCTAAAATATATACTCCTCCTACGCTTACTAATGCCGCCACCAGTCCACGTCCACCGTCTAATAAACCGAATGCTCTACCTTGCGCTTGCTCACCTCCGATAAGTCGAGTAGTACGCATCAGAGATGACCAAAAGAGTAAAATCGTAGTCATTCCCCAAGCTCCATAAATCCAGAATAGCACTGAAGTTTCAGGAATACGAGTCAAGACAACCCCTCCTAATGCAGTTAAGATAAGTGCGCCAGACATTAACCACCTGGGAGAATACCTATCAGCCAATGGACCACCAAATAAATACGAACCGAGCGCCACGAATCCATAAACTGAGAAGAATAATCCCAGCTCCGTATTAGAAATATCAAAAACTTCAAGCAGTGCAGGTTTAAATATCCTTGGAAGCACAAAGGGCAAAAAGAAAATGACCTCTCCCGAGATAATCAGGGTCATTAAAACGAGAAATCTAGTAGTTGGCTTCAAGTGAGTAAAATGGATTAAAGGCCATGAAGATAAGTTTCTATTTAGAAACTCCGGGCTATACATACTTTTCCGCTCTAATTAAACGTCCTTTTATAATGAGATTAACCCTACTCTTCTTATCCCTTCTGCTCCAGAACTGTACTTTTACTGAATTGAAAAATGAGGAACTTTACATACCTCCATTAGCAGAGATTTTAAGCGAAAGTGACTTGGATAAAAGTGATATTTCCATTCATGTTTTTAAGTCCAAGCGCATTCTAGAAGTACATGCTAAAAAATCCATTATTAGAACTTACCCTATAGTCCTAGGAGGAAGCCCCGATGGACAAAAACTGATGGAAGGAGATAAAAAAACTCCAGAAGGAACATTTAAGGTGAGAAATCTTTATCCTCATAAAAAATGGTCTAAGTTCATTTGGTTCGATTACCCGAATGAACAGTCTCAGCTTAATCATACCACAGCTAAAGCCGAAGGGAAAATTCCTTCTGAAGCTACCATCGGAGGTGAAGTTGGAATTCATGGTGTGCCTGAAGGAAAAGACCATTGGATAAACGAGAACATCGACTGGACACTAGGCTGTGTTTCACTTTCCAATGAGCATATGGATGACTTATATACAGTATGTCAGGTGGGAACTTTAGTTCATATTTACCCTTAATTCTTGCTATCTCTGAACTTAATTTATAGGTAAATTGCCTACATGAAAACTCTAATCCTATGTGCTTTATCTATTTCTATAGGCATGGTACATCTAAATGCACAACGCTATTTAACACCACAGTTCGAGACTTCCACTATCACTGATATAGAATACGGACAAGCAGAAAACTACTTAGGTTTTAACCAGAGTTTAACCTTAGACTTCTTTGAACCAGCCAATGATGTTTTGTCAGAAAGGCCATTAGTAATCTATGCTCACGGTGGAGGATTTACTGATGTGAACCAAACTAAAGATCTTATTCACATACAAGCCTATTGTGATAGTCTAGCGGCCAGAGGATATGCTGTAGCGAGCATTAATTATAGATTAGATGAAAGTATCTCTAACAGAGCAGTAATAAACGCCATGCATGATGCCAAAGCAGCGGTGAGATTTTTTAGACGCTACGCGTCAGAATATAGAATCCATCCAGATAAAATATTTATGGCGGGAGAATCTGCAGGAGCTGTAACTGCCTTAAACGTAGCTTTCATAGATAATGAAGAAGAAGTCTCTTACCCTCCTACTCTTCCGCTCTCATCAGACTTTACCGTAGAAGGCTCTAGCGGAAATGATGATTATAGTTCTGAAGTAGCCGCAGTATTACCATTCTGTGGAGGAACTCAAACTATCTTAAACGACCTTATGTTCGACCCTAATGCTATCGAGAATTCAAATGACCCTTCTATTTGTCAGGTTCATGGTACAGCAGATACATTTGTACCTGTAGCTAATGCGTTAGAGGTAGCTATCAGGGCAGATGAAGTAGGTGTTCCGTATCTTTTCTTTACTCTTCCAGATGCTAATCACTGCCCATGGTTCTTTCCTTTAGAAAATTCATGGGCATATATGGATACACTTATTTCATATTCTGTTCCTTTCCTATATGCATGTGTTCAGGAAATTCCTAACAATATAGAAGAGCTCAATACTTCGCCTATTTCTATTTTCCCGAATCCCACAAATGAGTTTATTCAAGTTAGAAATCTAACTGAAAAACCTACATTTTATGAAATTATTTCCACTAAAGGAATAGTTCTAAAGAAAGGACAAACTACAGGCGTTATAGAAACCCATGATTTGGCCGATGGAATCTACTTCTTAACTATTATACAACATGGTGACCTGAGAAAACAACTTAAGTTTGTGAAACAGTGAATTTCTGAGATATGAGTGTTTTGCGCAGCTTAATATTATTTTCTTTTTCATTCATTTTAATTCTCTTATCATGTGTGCAAACAGACAACGGATTAAAACGGAAGCTTCCACCTCAAAATCAATTTGATGCCACAGCCATCATAGAAATTCCTGCTGGAACTCTGGATAAATTTGAGTTGAACAAAAAAACCAACGAGATAGAACATGAACACAAAGACGGTAAGCCACGAGTGGTTCAGTACCTAGCTTATCCTGCTAATTATGGCTACATCCCTAACTCCCTATTGC
>CAZTVP010000208.1:0-5228 GCA_964616995.1 uncultured Comamonadaceae bacterium | reverse complement strand
AAATCTTAGTAAAGACGTCCAACTCGTAAATGAAAGCAAAGCAGATTGGTTTCACCTGGATGTAATGGATGGCCTATTCGTTCCTAATATCTCATTCGGAATGCCTGTAGTTAAAGCCATAGCTAGGGAAGCTAAGAAGACCTTAGATGTACATCTAATGATTGAGAAACCAGATAGATATGTTCAAGTATATGCAGATTTAGGAGCTGATTATTACACATTTCACATAGAAGCAGAAAATCATGGGCATAGAATCATTCAGTCCATAAAAAATGCTGGAATGAGAGCTGGTGTAGCACTTAATCCGCATACATCTCTAAGTTCTATAGAAGAGATTATTCAAGACCTAGATTTAGTTTGCATCATGAGCGTGAATCCAGGTTTTGGAGGACAAAGTTTTATTGAAAACACTTACGAAAAAGTGAGGAGATTAAAAGACCTCATATTAGCTAAAAATAGTAAGGCTTTAATCGAGATAGATGGAGGGGTTAACTTGAATAATTACAAGAAGTTACTGAATCATGGAGCTGATGTATTAGTAGCCGGAAGCACAGTTTTCAAATCAGAAAATCCTTCTCATACAATAGATGAATTAAAGAATAGCTAAGTTAAACCGTCTGTTTGATTCGATGAAACTTAAAATAACTTCGATGAAAATCGAATATTACAGTGATAATTTGTATTTTTGCCGCTGGGTTAGGAACATTCCGCCCAATGAATAAAAATTTACCAATTGAAATTCAACCAATCAATTTATAATCAAGGTGTTAAGTCCCTTGATGATTTATTTAACCAAAATCAATTAAAAATGAGAAATATCTATTCTCTTTTACTAATTAGCCTTTTTTCTCTTAGTGCATCATTAGCTTCGGCTACGTGTGATGTATATTCAGCAGGATGGATTGATGGTCCATCTCATGTTTGTGCTAACTCCTCTTTTTTAATGTGGAGTGGAGAAGATGCCAGTACTAATGGCACGGCTGAATACGCTTGGATAGTTTCCTATGATGGAGAAACTTGGAGTCAAGATGAAATTTATTACACTAACACTCCTTATGCATATTTTAATTTGAGCCAATCAGCCCATATTAGGAGATGTGTAATTCCTGCTGGATGCGGATGGCAATGGAATCAAGCATGGGAATCAAATTGGTTTTATGTTGAAGTAAATAATCAAACAGACTTCACCATTTATAATGAAGGTTCTTGTGATGTTGATATTTATTGGTGGGTAAGTACCGGAGATCAGTATTATACTACTATCCATGGAGGTGATTCATGGACTGTTAATACTACTATAGGTCACATGTGGAGAGCAGTGGCACCAGGATGGGATACAAATGCATTTGATGAGCACTACACAGTAGCAGGATGTAATGATTCTTGGACAATTTATCCAAATTATTGTTCTCAACCATGCGGAACTCTAGATGGTGTGTATTTCTATGACCAAAACACTGATCAGTCTGCATATGGACCTATTCAAAACGGAGATTTGATCAGTATAAATGATTTACCAGAGAACTACTACTTAGTAGCTGAAACTTCTGGAAATGTAGAAAGCATAACTTGGTTAGTAGACAATTATCCTCATACAGAAAATGTTGTTCCTTACACATTTCCTGGTGGAGGAGAAAATGACAACAACTGGCAAGGTGGTGTTAACTTTCATAACGTTATAGTAAATGCATATAATCAAGACGATGGTAATGGTGAAAACTGCGGTACGCTATACCTTTCTTTTGAAATCACGGATGGTTGTGATAATGTAACGGATGCAGGTCATATCAGTGCTCCTGATGTTGCTTGTTCCGGAGAAGAACTTTTCATTAGTAGCACTTCATTGCCTTCAGGAGGTTCAGGAGCCTTAGAATACATTTGGTTATTTAATTCTAGTTCAGCTTCTGTTGACGGTTCTACAACTATTTCAGGAGCTAATCAAGCTTATTATCAGTTTACTACTTCACAAAGCGGGTGGTATAGAAGATGTGCAAGAAGAGCAGGTTGTACAGAGTATTTAGGAGAATCTAATTGGGTTTATATTTCTGTTGAGAATTGTTCCGATTGTGACAGGATAGTTTTAGATCAATGGGATAATAACTCAGAATGCCAAATTTGTTATGATGGATTTACTTCTACTGTTATTGACACCTACGGTGGAGAAGCAGGGGATGTAATTCATTTCCAAGACCCGCTTTGTTCAGAAGATTGTATAAGCTCTATTACAGTAACCTTTAACGTAGCGGCTGCAGATTTTGAATTAGACCAAGATGCTGCACATGTGGATCAATTAAATATTAGCTACCCTATAGAAATTAATGATCAAGTAATAGGATATTTCAATCCTACTGAATTACCATACATATGTAACCTATGCGAAGATGATGCTACTAAAACGGTTCAGTTTGACGTTGACCCAGGGACTTTTCATTGGAATTACGGTGGTTCTAATGAGCTTGACTTAAATTTCTATGAGTTTGGAAATGACAATAATCAGCTTCAAGATGTTTGCGTTGCAAATGTGGTTTTAGATTTCGAAACTACTTCTTGTTTATTGCCACCATCAATGCCGGTTTGTGATTCAGGTTCATTCTTATGGCAAAATAATATTGACATAAACAATTTATCTGGATCTTATGGAATACCAGCTGCAGACTTAAGAATGATTGATGGACAAATCACTCAATTTGTAATTCCTGGTCCATACCCTTCAGAGTTTGACGGTCCAATTACCGTTTCTCTCGATGAAGTGGTTTCATGGGATGGATATAACTACAGAGTTAACGTAAATCAAGACAACGAAAGATGGAAAGTTGTCTTTAGAAAAGGTGGTGAAGTTCAGTTCGAATCTTCATACACTCAAGATGTTCCTGATAATGTTGCTTCTGGTGAATGGAAAGGAGCTTTAGAGTCAAATATTTTCCTTCCTAATGGAGCAGATGAAATTTTAATAGTACATATAGAAGATCCTGAACTAGGAGAAGGTTCAGTTTTCTCTTCTTCTAACTCAGTGGCTCCATCAAGCATATGTATTTCTTATGAACAAGAATGTACCCTGGATGCTGACATCGCTGTAGACGGAGGTTTAACAATTTGTGAAGGTGAAGAAGTTGTTTTGACTGCTGAAGCTATTAATGCTTCAGAATGCGCGGAGTGCTGCGAGAGAACAGTTTCTAATACAGTTAACTGTAATAGCGGAATTAATTACGCTTTGTATTTCACTAATTCAGGAACAAATCACTTCTTAGGTTCTAACCTTTCTTGGACAGAATGTGAGGACGGAACTGCCGTTTACTCTGGAACAGCTGCTAATGGCGAGGATAATTTAACATTTGAAATTACATTTACTGGAGGAACTTCTACAGCACCAGCTGGTTCACCTAAGGATAATAACTGTGGTGATTTTTCTACAAATGGTTGGACGTATTACACAGGAACTCAAGGAACAGTAGTTTCTGAAAATCATGGAACGTTTTATGTTTCTAGAAGAGGTGAAGCTATGCAAATTGGAAACGGAGCAAACGCTACATCACTTGGATTCGGAGGTTCTGGTTGGTTAGAAATTTCTGCCGGACCGGGTTTTGATGGATATTATGAAGTAGGTGATGTAAACATCATGTTAAGTGAAAATTGTACTTCATTAGGAAACTCTTCTGAAGTATCTTATTTATGGTCAACTGGTGATACTACACCTTCTATAACTGTGACTGAAGGTGGAGATTATTCAGTAGTAATCACAGATTGTTTAGGTTGTGTGGCTATGGACGATGTTCATGTTCAAGTAACACCAGCTGAGTTAGAAATTAAAAATCTAGGAAATTGTATAGTTGACCTATATGAGTGGCTTCCAGGTGGAGATGTTTTTGTTGAAGAACTTTCACCAGGAGAAAGCATAACTGTTACTACTTCACTTGGCGCCATGTGGAGAATAGTTGGTGACGGTTGGGATACAGCAGCATTTGACGAAAGCTACACCGTATATGAGTGTAGAGATGACTTAGTTTGGAATGTCGCTCCAGACTATTGCGATCCTGATTGTGCCTTAACTGTAGATGCAGGTCCTAATCAATCTGTTTGTGAAGGTGAAGAAGTAACATTTACAGCTAACATTTCTAACGAATCAGATTGTGAAGAGATTATAGCTTGTTACACACTAACGGATAGTAATTCAGGATGTGGGCAAACAGCAGGTGCTGGTGTTATTTGGCAGAGAGGAGAAGAAGGAGAAGGATGTTCTGGAGATCATTTAATCTGGCAAGCAGGAAATGACCTTAAGCTAACAGAATTTGCTAACGGCACTGCCACAATTACTGGAACAGTTACTAGAGCTGGCATGACAGGAATTGTAAATGTTACTTTATATGACAAGACCAATAACGGAAACACATGGAGTTCACAGTGCTACTTAGATGGTATATCAGGAGAAGAAACATATTACACTTCTTTCTTAGGAACTATAACTGTTGATGGAACTGAATTCACTATTGAAGAAAAGGTGTCTGAGAAGCACTTCATTCTAGCAAATGGAGCTGGATTCGGAAATGGATTCGGACTTGGTTCATGGACAGCAGGAACATTTGGTTCTTGTACTGAGTGGTTTGCACAGCTAGAACCATGTGATATTCCTAATCAAGAATTAACCTACGAGTGGAGTAATGGTGAAACTACACCTTCTATTACAGTTTCTGAAGCTGGAACGTACAGCGTAGTTGTTACTGATTGTGCAGGATGTACTGCATCAGATCAAGTAACTCTTACTATTGATGATCTACCTGAAGCTACGGTAAGTTCTACTCCAGCATTATGTTCTACTGGAAATGGAACTATCACTTTTACATACCCAGACAATGATTCTAGAACTAACATAGAATTCTCAATTGATGGAGGAGCTACTTATCCGTATAACTTCTCTGATAATACAGGTTCATCTACTATCACAGATATTCCTCTTGGAACCTATGATGTTTGGGTAAGATGGGGTAATGATGAGTGTCCAGTGGATATAGAAGACGTTACTATTATTTCAGCGGAAAACCCAGAGGTAAATGCTGGGGCCAACCAAACTATTTGTGAAGGAGAAGAAGTTTCACTTTCAGCAACAGCTACTGGAAACGGTCCTTTCACTTTCACATGGGATAACGGAATCGGAGCAGGTGAGTTTGTAACTGTAACTCCAGTTCCAGATGCGTATGAAAACCAAACATTCACTTACACAGTGACTGTAACTG
>CAZTVP010000207.1:0-5249 GCA_964616995.1 uncultured Comamonadaceae bacterium | reverse complement strand
GACATTTACTTGGTGTGGTTGAACTTCGAATGGCATAATGGTACGCTAAAAGAATTTGTGCATGAAGGTACATGGTATCTCATTTTCTCTATCCTGCTCTCAGCAGGTTTAGTTCTTTATTATTTCCGTGGAAATCTAAATTTTTATGAGAAAAACGAAAGACTAAAATGGTTGGCTAAACTCTGGCTCATTCAGAACATGATTCTCACCATTTCAGTAGGAATCAGAACATTCTGGTACATCAAGTATTTTTCATTGGCACACCTTAGAATAGGACTCATTTTATTCTTAATCATAGCATTCATAGGGCTGTTTACAGTACTGATAAAAGTGGAAAAGAGACGTTCTGTTTTCTATCTCATTCGTGTGAATTCTATGGTAGCATTCATAGTCTTGCTAGTGGGTTCATTTATAGACTGGGACTTGATTATAGCACGTTATAATACCTCTGCTGCGCAAAGGTCTTACTATCACCTTTCATTCATGAGTACTCTTTCCGAAAAGACATTACCTCTAGTGGACATTCCCACGGATGAGCTTACTGCTATCAAAGAATTTCATAGAGGTAGTTACTCCTTCGAAAAAGGAGGAATGAGCAAAGAAGATTATACCACTAGAATCCAAACCAGAAAAGCCGAGTTCGTAAAGGATTGGGAAGAAAGGCATTGGCTAGGTTGGAATCTCCCGGATTATAATGCTTATTTGGCTATAAAAGCTGAGGGAGAATAACAATGTTGGCGGTTAACTACTTAATTTATAAGGTTGTTCCTTTACGTTATGTTACTTTTTGCTTCTCCAAAAAGTAACCAAAAAAGAGCCAACAAAAAACAAATTCCTTTCCTCAGTCTCCTAGTTTTTGAGATTTAGGTTTACATGGAACTTTAAAACAACTTGATGCTTGGTCGCCAAAGCATTTTGCGTCAAAAAATTTCGCACTTTTTGTTGATATCAGCCGCACAGCACTGTTATTCTCAATACTATTTTGTCTTAGTTCTCAACTTGACCTTTAAGATGAACTGACATAAAAGCCATTTTCAGTCTGCTGCTGTTCATAGTCTTTTAAACGCTCAGAATTCTGTTTGATTTAAGCTTTTAACTTTATCACGAAATTCTAACAGCAGAGCATTTCAGTGAGTCAAGAGTCTTTAAAACAAATCTATGAGGAGTTCAGTAACATGGTTTTTAACCTAGCACTCTCGTATGTCCAAAACACTCAAGATGCTGAAGAAATCACGCAGGATGTCTTCTTAAAAATCCACAATAACCTTGCTGATTTTAAAAAGAACTCCAGTTTAAAGACTTGGATTTATCGACTTACCATAAACACATCATTGGACTTCATAAAAGCGAAGAACCGAAAAAAAAGAAGCTTCTTCCTGCGAGCAGTATCATCTGATGAGCATCACTATGAACCTGCCAATTTCAATCATCCTGGAATAGAACTGGAACAGAAAGAAGCACTTGAAAACCTTTTTAAGCATATCAATAGTCTTCCTGAAAAGCAAAAGACAGTGCTCATTCTACTCAAAATAGAAATGCACACCCAAGCTGAAGTAGCTGAAATTATGGAAACATCCGTTAAAGCCGTAGAGTCTTTATTCTCTAGAGCCAAAGCTAATCTCAAGAAAAAACTTTAATCTACGAAGGGTTATTCATAAGCATGTCGTCTAAGACTATGACTTATGAAAGAATTAGAAAAATTAAATACCATCCGAAAGGTTCCTGTTCGTCAAGAGTTATGGAATGAGATTTCTTCTAAAATAGAAGCGTCTCAGCTTATCTCTATGAACTGGGTGCGAGCAGCAGCGGCTGTTTTATTAGTTCTGGTTTCTACAGAATTTTACGCTGTATTGAATGCAAGCCAATCCTCATCTTCTGCTCAAACTCTGGTAGAAAACACATCTACACTTCATCTTTTAAATTATGAATAAGACTAAGTTTCTGACCATAGCTTCTATAATATTATTAGTGGCCAATCTGCTTCTGGCAGCGGCTCTATTCATGAAAAAACCGCCTCCTCCAAGACCGAGAGATATAATCATCAAGGAGCTTCAGTTTTCTCCTGAACAAGTAACAGCCTTCGAGAAGCTCATAGACCAACACAAGGAACTTTTTGAAGAAAAGAAAAAGCAACTGATGGAGAAGAAAAGAGCACTTCACCGTTTGCTCACACCTTCTAAATCCATAAAAGATGAACAGATGTTGGCCAGTGAAATAGGTGCTCTTCAGAAAGATATAGAACTTATTCAGTTCAGGCATTTTGAAGATATAAAAGCGCTGTGCAAAACAGAACAACTCCCAGACTTCAACCGACTGATGAATGACATCGGACATATTTTCCAAACCGCTCCTCCTAAAAAACACAAGTGAGAGTTTTACTCACCATAGCGTCTTTATTTTGGTTTCTTACATCGGCTTTGAGTCAGGAACTAACGTTTCAGTTTACAGTTAATGATAACCCATTAACGCTGAACGAACCTATACTCACTAAAGATGGAATTATTACCATAGAAACTGCCAAGGTTTATATTTCTAATATCACTTCAGATTCAGAAGAAATCTTAGTGGAGCATCATCTCCTAGACGCTGCTGATGCAGAAAGTTTGACTCTTCCCATTTCAGCTTCTGACATAAAGAACAATATCAGTTTTACGCTGGGAATAGATAGCATTACCAATCATGAAGGAGTTCATGGCGGATGTTTAGACCCTATGCTCGGCATGTACTGGAGTTGGCAAAGCGGATACATCCATGTAAAACTGGAAGGAAGTAGAACCATAAAAGAACAAGTAGAGGAGTTCACTTATCACTTGGGAGGCTTTCGGTATCCTCACCATTGCACCGCAGAACTTACTATTCCTGTTACCCAAAATGACAATTTAAAGACCGTAGAAATCCACTTGGATGAGTATCTAACTCAAGCTTTCTCAGCTGATGAATTCATGATTATGAGCCCAAGTGAAGAGGCGGTGCAACTCATACAAAAACTAGCAGCAAGCATACGAATAGTTCCATGAAAATGCTGTTTTACATATCGTCATTGATGGTTAGCATGTTCATGATTCATGAGGTAACATTGGTCACTCCAGCCTTTCCGAATCATTTTCCAGAACCTACCTATGACTTCAGCAGTAATCCTTTGAATGAAGAAACTATCCAGCTAGGAAGAGCGCTTTTTTACGACCCGATTTTATCTGCTGATGGAACAATTTCTTGTGCTTCTTGCCATTCGCCATACAATGCCTTCGCACATTCTGACCATGCGCTAAGCCATGGTATAAATGACCAAGTAGGTACTAGAAATGCTCCCGCCCTTTTTAATCTAGCATGGCAGTCTTCATTTATGTGGGATGGTGCTGTTCACCATTTGGATATGCAAGCCCTAGCTCCTCTTACTAGTCATCAAGAAATGAGAGAAGACTTGAATAATGTCATACAAAAATTATGTCGTTCTGATATTTATCCAGAGCTATTCTCAGAAGCTTTTGGAGATGAAACCATTACTGGAGAACGATTTTTAAAAGCACTAAGCCAGTTTCAGCTAACGCTTGTTTCTGCCAACTCTAAATATGACCAGTTCTTAGCCGGAACAGCAGAACTAAGTGCACAGGAAATTACCGGACTAGAACTATTTGACCTTCACTGCCAGTCTTGTCATAGTGGAAACACTTTTTCAAGCTACGACTTTAAGAAAAATGGTTTGGCTGTAGATTTCAGCTTACTGGATTTAGGACTTTACACCACTACACAGCTTCCCGCAGACAGTCTAAAATTTAAAGTTCCTTCTCTCAGAAATTTGAGTTTTTCTAAGCCTTATATGCATGATGGACGGTTTAAAACGCTAAGAGAAGTGCTGAATCATTACACTTCACTTACTGAGAACAGCTCCATTTCTGCGGAGCTTAAAGATGGAATTCAATTGAGTTCTGATGAAAAGACTGACCTCATAGCTTTTCTTCTCACACTAGACGATTATGAATTTGTATTCAACCCTAAACATACATACCCAAAAGAAATTTTAAATCCGTAAAACCATTAGAAAATGAAAAACCTACTTACCATTATAACATCGGTCACGCTGAGTTTTGCACTGCAAGCTCAAGGCCCTGAAATTACTTCATGGTTACAGAACACCACAGAAACTGGCAGCTATTACATGGCTGGAAATTCTACTGTTATAGGTAATAACGTTTTAGTAAACTGCCAGCAAGTAGAATATTCTGATGATTGGGTTTATGTTTCTTGTACTGGAGTTCCAGCTTATCCTACGGGGCCATTTCAAGATGGAAATCCTTCTCAAGCAGAAGACCAAGGTTCCATATTCAGAATTACAAGAAATCCTGAGCCAGAAACTGGAACGAATAGTTCCACTACTCCAGGAACCATCGGCATCTTCATTAACGGAGTTTCGCTCTATGATTACAGAGATGGCGTGGCATGGAATCCTCAAACAGAAGCGCTCTGTGGCGGACCTGGAAATCCTCCTTGTCCAGGAGGAATGCAGGCTACTCAAGACTGGAACAGAGATGCAGTTCCGGCTGAGATGCCGGGTTTTGACTGCTCTAAAGGACATCCGGCCATGGGAGAATATCACCATCATCAGAATCCATCTGCTTTTGACTTAGACTTAGTGGAAGTTTCAGATGTGTGTAACTTATATGCTGCCGATGGACTGTATGTAATTAACCAAAATGAGCATTCTCCGCTTATCGGATATGCTTATGACGGATATCCTATCTACGGTGCTATGGGATATGCTAATGCTGACGGCACTGGTGGAATAACCAGAATTAAAAGCGGTTATCAGCTAAGAAACATTACCGAAAGAACGACCCATGCAGATGGTTCATCTGTAGATACGGGCGCAACTATAAATGACACCTATTACCTAGGCTACTTCAGAGAAGATTATGAGTTTATCTCGAACAACTCTGAAGACTATCTGGACGAACACAACGGAAGATTCTGCGTGACACCTGAATATCCTGAGGGAACTTATGCATACTTCTGCACAGTAGATGAAAACTATAATTCTGCTTATCCTTATGCCGTAGGCCCTACTTTTTATGGAGTTTACTCTAATGCTTCTGTAAATTCCGTAACTGAACAAACTGAGGTGTATGAGGCCAATTCCATTTTAGAACGTGGAGAAAACTCCTTAAAAATTGGTGTATATCCTAACCCAGCTTCAGATTTAGCCGCGGTGCAAATAGACCATGCATTCAATTCCAAAGTAGAACTAGCGCTAT
>CAZTVP010000206.1:0-5256 GCA_964616995.1 uncultured Comamonadaceae bacterium | reverse complement strand
CCACTGCTATGATGACCGCCTCTGCTAACAAATCAGGATTACCAGCTGCTGCACCGAAAAGCACTCCTACAGCCAACCCTTCTGGGATGTTATGAAGTGTGATAGCAGAAACTAATAGCGTAGTTCTATGCCATGTGGATTTCACTCCTTCTGCTTCATCTTGCTTAAAGTTAATGTGAAGGTGAGGTAAGAATTTGTCTATGGCATAAATGAATAAAGCACCTAGCATAAAACCGACCACAGCAGGCATCACTTTAGCAAATCCCTCTGCATCTACTGAATCGATAGCTGGACCGAGCAGTCCAAAACAACTGGCTGCTACCATTACTCCACCTGTGAATCCTAGCATAGTGTCCAGCCAGAGCCTGTGCATGCCTTTAAAAAAGAAAACCAATGCTGCTCCAGAGGCAGTCAATAACCATGTAGCAGTACATGCTATGAAGGCTCCCATTACTGGGTCTATTCCTCTAAAAAAATCGAGTATGGCTTCCATTTAGTTGATTTTTATAATAATGTTATTGGCTGCTTGCGCGCTTACGGTAACCTCTTTATCTCCTGCCAGAATGATTAAACTATTATCAAATTCTAGCCTGTCTTTTACTTCTATTTTCTGACCTAGCGTGATATATGTTCTCTCTAAATACTTCAGAAACATACTACTACTGTCATCTACTCCAGTCATTACACCTGCTTGTCTAATAGCCATTTCTGAGAGAAGAAGAGTATTTCGGTTGTCTGTGATTACTCCGGATTTATCAGGAATAGGGTCTCCGTGCGGGTCGAATTTAGGGTTCTCTAAAAAGTCATCTAAACGGTCAGTGAGTTCATTAGACTTTATGTGCTCTAACTGTTCAGCTATGTCATGTACTTCATCCCACTTGAAGTTGAGTTTTTTCACCAGAAACACTTCCCACAGTCTGTGTTTTCTCACTATTTCTAAAGCTACGGATGTGCCTTTTTTAGTGAGTTTAGCTCCTTTGTACTTCTTGTATTCTATCAGCTTCTTAGACTCGAATTTCTTCAGCATCTCAGTAACACTGGCACTTTTCATCTCCAGTTTTTCAGCTATAGAGCTGGTATTTACATATTCCGAGTCTGACTTTTCAGATAAAGAATAAATAGCCTTGATATAATTTTCCTGTGAGGTGTTCATTTTGGTTATGAGTGTGTTGCAAATTTAGTCGAAACTTGAACTAATTTTTAGGTGAGACTAAAAATTTTGAATGTGACTTGGATTACATTGCACCGCTGAATTAAAGCTACTTTTGTATGGATGAAAAAATCATACTTAGGCTCTGTTTTATTGAACAAATGTCCTAAATGCAGAGAGGGCGATTTATTCGTGAATAAAGGGTCTTTCAGAATTACAGGAATCATGGATTCTCATGATTCTTGTCCGCATTGTGGAGAAGACTTTAATCGTGAGCCTGGTTTTTATTTCGGGGCTTCTTATGTGAGTTATGCTTTGACTGTAGCTTTATGGGTAGCGGTTTATGTAGCTTTGTACTGTTTTGATTTATGGGGATTGATTAGCTACAATTTCTTTGAAAATCCATGGATGTTTCTGATTACCGGAATCGTAGTTTTATTAATACTCCTTCCTGCTATCACGAGGCTTTCTAGAAGTTTATGGATCAGCTTTTTTGTGAAGTACAAGAAGTCGTCTTAGCTTTCATTCTGCCGAGCATAAGCCAAACTAAGCTTGATGAGGTGAAAAGGTACTTTTTCGTTCAGTGCTTCATGAATCGGTTTAAGTTGGGCTGGTTTCTCTAGTTCTCTCCACGTTTTTATTACGAGATTCTGAATGTTCTTATCTAAGATTTCATCTGTATTTACGTTTTCTCCTTTTTCTATGAGCGTAGCCATATGACCATAAATAGTAGTGATATTTAGATTTCTGGCATCGGCTATTTCATCTGGAGATTTCCCTTGATTTAGAAGGTTCAGTGTCTCTATGTATGTTTTTCCTTTTACTTGTGGAGCTGCATCTGAAGTGGTGATTTCATCTCTTAAAAATGAGATGAAGATATCGGCATATTTCTCAAGCTTGGCTTGGCCAACTCCTGATATGGCTGAAAAACTGGCCTTGTCCAGTGGTTTCTCACTGGCTATTTCCTGAAGAGTTTTATCTGTAAATACTGCATAAGCTGGAACTCGAGCTTTTTTAGCAAGTTCCAGACGTTTCTTTTTCAATGCTTCAAAAAGCGAGTTTTCGAATTCAATTTTCTTAGTTCGTTTCTCTTTTTTCTCTGGTTTAGCCTTCTTTTTATCTACTGGTGTCGTGAGTTCTACTTTTTTTCCATTAAAAAGTACGTCATCACCTAGTGCAGTAACTTTAAGCCTACTTTTCTGAGTACAATCTATTTCTAGTAAACCTAGGTTAATGAGCTGTGTGACGTACTGAAACAGGTCGAAATACGGAATTTCTTTTAGGATGCCGTAAGTCTTGACATTCTGATAGTTGTGTTCATAAACCTCTTGATTTTGAGCTCCTCTCAACACACTAATGATAGTAGTAATAGGTGCTTGTTCTTTTACACGTTTAACTGCCGACAGAACTTTCTGAGCCAGTACAGTTCCGTCTATTTTTTCTGGTGGATTTAGACAGTTATCACATCTGCCACAGGGTTCTGTTCTATGTTCTCCAAAGTAGCTCAGCACTATATTAGTTCTGCAGCTGGTAGCTTGGCAGTATTCTACCATGCGCTCAAGCTTGGCACGCTGCACTTCTTTAAACTGGTTAGAAGCCTCGCTGTCATCTATGAAAGACCGCAGAATACTCACATCTCCGAAACTAAAAAACAGAAGTGTTTCTGCTGGAGAGCCGTCTCTTCCTGACCTTCCTATTTCTTGGTAATAGCTTTCTAAGTTCTTCGGGAGGTTGTAATGAATAACCCAGTTGATATTGGACTTGTCTATTCCCATTCCGAAGGCTATGGTGGCGCATACGATTTGGATTTCATCGTTCTTGAAATCATCCTGCACGCTATTACGTGCTTCAGTGCTCATACGGCCGTGGTAATAATCTGCTTGAAAGCCTTCTTTCTGCAGTTTTCCTGCTAGAGCTTCTGCACTCTTTCTGCTCAGTGTGTAGATAATCCCGGGCTGATTCGGCTTGTTGTGTAAGAACTCTAGAATTCGCTTCATTCTACCCTGAGCAGGCATTACTGATGAGCTGATGTTTTTCCGCTCGAAGCTAGAAAGAAATACTTGTGGCTCACGTAAGTGTAGATTAGCTGCTATGTCTTTTTGAGTAGCCTTGTCTGCTGTAGCAGTTAGCGCTATTCTAGGAGTATTAGGAAGTGCGTCTAGTAGTAGTCCTAGCTGGGAATATTCTGGTCTAAAGTCATTTCCCCAGATAGAAACACAGTGCGCTTCGTCTATGGCTATAAGATTAATGTTCTGCTGAGCAATGAAGTTGACAAAATTCCTTTGCACCGCTAATTCAGGAGAAATGTAAAGGAGCTTCACCTTTTCATTTTCGATTTCTTGAAGTAGCAGTTCTTTTTCAGGAGGAGAGAGCTGACTGTTAATGGCACGAGCGCTCACATCCATGGAAACCAATTGAGTCACTTGGTCATTCATGAGCGCTATAAGTGGCGAAATGACTAAACCCATTCCAGGTTTAGTTAAGGCAGGCACTTGGTAGCATAAAGACTTTCCGCCACCTGTGGGCATGATAACTAAGCTGTCATTTCCCTTTAAGGCATTGTTGATTATTTCCTCCTGACGGTCTCTAAAAGAATCATAACCAAATACGGAAGAAAGTATTTCAGAAATAGATGGCTGTTCAGTAGTCTTTTCCATGGGCGTAGTAAGACCATAAATATAACTACCTGAAAGACAAAATTAGAAATGAAACGAGGGTGTTTTTGGACTTAGCTTTTTTCGTCCTCTTTTTCGGGATTTTTGCACCGCTCATTCGGCTTAGCACCACACAAAGAGCAAGCTTCACCGCTATCGTTCAGCACAGGGTTATTACTGGCACAAGTTCCACTAAATTCTCCATCTTTTTTGACTAAGATTTTAATGGCTATTCCTGCAAATGCTATGAGAAGCAATAATATACTGAGCAAAATTAGCTGCCAATTCATTTTACTAAGGTAATTTTTTAACTAGGTGTATTCGTCACTTTAAATTCACATGAGGCAGGCGGAAACCCTAGTTTTCTATGTAAATGAGTTCTCCACTTCCAGTGATGTCTGAAAGCAGATTAATCTGCAGATTAGTATAGAAAACGGAGCCGCTTCCCTTTATGGTTACAAACATATAATCACTAGGATTAGTATAGATATCTCTACGTCCTGAATTATTAACAGAGATAGATGGACAGTTCATTTCCAATGCGTTAATCTCTCCGAGTCCGTTTGCGTACAGGTTGAGGTTTTGGGTATCTCCGCTTACTTGTGCAGAGCCAGCTCCGGTGTGTAGATTAATGGTCAGGTTTTCTCCGTTAAAGTGAATATGATTATCAGCCACGGAACTTTCCTGTTCAAAGGTGAATTTCTCTGATTCGTAGTTTAGAAGATTGACTCCTACAGAACCATAATTAAAGATTCTTTTGATTTCGTTATTCTTTATGGTCAAGTGAAACTCGTCATAAGGTCTTACCCAATTGCACGTGTTTTCATTGGTAATGGTGAGGACTTGGTTTTTTACTTCTAGTTCTATATCAGAAAGTAGATTCTCTGGCCCGGTGAGTTCGTATGATGCAGCTTCTCCTGGTAAAGTGTTTTCTAGAGAAACCGAGATGTTATCAAAGAGCTCAATGCTTTCAAAAGACTCTGAAATAAGAACAGTCTCTGTAGTGTTATCTCCAGTACGCTGAAAACAATCAGGAGCGTTTTCCTTATCACAGGATATAAGTGAAACAAAAAGCGCTATGTAAAAAACATTCCTTAATCCCATGATTTAAAATTAGCGAAGAGGCCGATTTCCATGGTTTCCGCTCTGGTCTGGTGAGCTTTAATCGTGAATCTCAGTCCTATGTCCTTATTTAACAGAGTATGAAAGATAAGACGCTGATATAACATGCCATCTAATTTTAGATGGTCTAAGGCGTAAAGCCCAGCGGTTCCCATTATCATAGAGTTCCCAAGCTGAAGTCCGATAATTCCAGAAAATCCTACTCGAGTAGTTTTCAAATGCCCTCTTTCGGTTTGTAACCTCACATTGGCTTGGTAATTATTCAAATAAGCTCCGCTGAAGTGTGCGTCTAAGCTGGCGCCATATACGAGTTTTTTAGGTTTCTGATTT
>CAZTVP010000205.1:0-5258 GCA_964616995.1 uncultured Comamonadaceae bacterium | reverse complement strand
TTCTAATCAGTCAGGGAATGATGATGGTTATGCAGAATTTACAGAAACGGATTTAGTGCTAACCAGAGGAAATGACTTCGATTTAGAAGTCAGTATAGGATTTGGTATATTCAGTTCTAACCAAAGTATAGTCGTGTGGTTAGATCAAAACCAAGATGGAGAATTTACTTCCAACGAGATTTTAGCTTCAGACCCCAGCACGAGTAATGGTTTAGATGAAACTGTGACTATTCCGGCAGAAACACTTCTGGGTAACACTCGAATGAGAGTGTCCACTATTTGGACACAACTGGTTCCGATTTTACAGGCTCCGTGTGGTGAATATGAAGCTGGAGAAACTGAGGATTACTGTGTAACTATAGAAGAGTTTGACTCTGTTCTAGAAGAACAAAGGTTAAGCGGTGCAATGGTTTATCCAAACCCAACAGAAAACACGTTAACAGTTCAGATCCCTTTGTATAATCAGTATGAAAACCTCAAAATTCAACTTTTAGATGCGCTGGGTAGAATTGTTATCTCTGGGGATGCTAGATCTATTTCTACTTCCCTAGATACCTCGGAATTGCCATCTGGTACTTACTTAGTGAGAGTTGGAAATGGAGATGAGGTGATAGCTCAGGAGCGGGTGGTTAGGATGTAGAGAAATTGTCCTACTTTTAGGTTTAGAAAAACAAATCTTACCTAAATGGAAACTCAAACGAACTGGACAAAGAAGGAATTTCAAGCCTACCTTCTCATTTACTGCATGCATGCTGACTGGGATGAAAAAGACGCTGAGAAATCATTCATACGTGAGCGCGTAGGTTCAGCTATTTATGATAAAGCACATCAAGAATTCAATATGGATTCAGATTATGAGAGAGCTTCTAAAATTCAAGCTTCTTTTCATGCTTTAAACTATGGCGCTGAAGAAAAAGAAGTGCTTCTTTCGGAGATAAAAGAAATCTTTGGTACAGACGGAAACTTTGACGCTGTGGAAAAGAGTATTGAGGTGATGCTCGGGAAATTATTAAAGTAACATGGTGTCTAAGCTTGATCAAGTCTAATTCATTATACATGCTAATAAGGCCTTATTATGTCTACCTTGTAATCTATTATGTAGGTCTTTCAGTTCTCTTACTTTCATGCAGCGGAGTAGACTCTCCTGATATTGAAAATAATTCAAGCTCTCTTATTGTCCCCAAACCCACCTCCCTCAACCTTAAAAATGACAAGGCATTCTCCTTTAAAAACGGAGTTAGAATCACCTCAATCGGAGATGTAAGTGAAGAAATTTTATACCTACAAAAGTTGTTAGAGCATGAGTTCAATATTTCAGTGGATTCATCCAACTCAACTGCCGAAATGAATCTTCAGCTCATTAGAAAAATGCCACCACATCATCATCAGATTTCATGTGCAGATTCTAAGATTTCTGTTCTTGGAGGAAGCCAAGAAGCCCTCTTTAACGGAATTCAAAGCTTACGCCAATTATTATCAATAAATTCAAAGTCTTCAGAGCTTCCTGTACTTCCTGAATTTGAGCTAAAGGATCAGCCAAAATTCAAATGGCGCGGAATGCTTCTAGACGTTTGCAGACATTACTTTCCGAAGGAGGTAGTTATGAAATATATAGATTTACTGGCTTTTTATAAATTCAACGTGTTACACTGGCATATTACAGAAGATCAAGCTTGGAGAATAGCCATAGACACCTATCCAAAACTGACTGAACTAGGCGCGTGGCGTGAAGACACTCTAGCCAAAAAAGGAGAGCTGTACGGAGGTTTTTACACCAAAGAAGACATCAAAGAAATTGTAAAATATGCCTCTGAACGTCACATTGAAATTATACCTGAAATAGAGATGCCAGGACACTCTTCTGCGGCTATTGCCGCTTACCCTGAATTAGGTTGTAACGGAGAACAAATTACTGTGCCAAATGACTGGGGAGTGTTTAAAGATATATACTGCCCTACGGAATACACCTTTGAATTTCTAGAAACAGTTTTAGATGAAGTTATGGAGTTGTTCCCATCTGATTACGTTCATATTGGTGGAGATGAAGCACCTAAAACCAGATGGGAAGAAAGTGAGTTTTGTACGGCCCTAATGAAAAAAGAAGGACTGGAAGACTATGAAGAGCTTCAATCCTATTTCATTAACAGGATAGCCAAGTATCTCGAATCAAACGGAAAAACCATCATAGGCTGGGATGAGATCCTAAACGATGAACTCACAGAATCAGCTATAATCCAGAGTTGGAGAGGAATGGATGGTGGAAAAGAGGCCGTTTCCCAAGGCCGAAATGCCATCATGAGTCCTACTTCTCACTGTTACTTAGATTATTCGTTAAAAGCCATAGATACGGAGAAGATATATGGGTTTGACCCAGTGCCTCCTGGTTGCACCGCAGAAGAAGCAGTTAGAATACTAGGAGCTGAATGCAACATGTGGACGGAACATGTCCCAGATGAAAAAACGTTAGACTCTAAAGTATTTCCAAGATTGATAGCGGCTTCAGAAGCCTTTTGGGGGACAAATAATGATTATGAGGATTTCTTGAGCCGATTAGATGCACATTATTCTGTCTTAGACAAAAAAGGAGTGAATTACGGAAATGAGACTGTAGCTATAACTGTATCAACCAAAACCACCAAAGACGGAATTACGGTCCAACTCACAGAGAATCTGAGAAACCAAAAGACTACATACAAAGTGTTAAGTGAACAAAACCTCCTTGATGCAGTATATGAGTTTAATGGTCAGGATATAAAAATTGAAGAACGAGGTAAATCAATAGTTCATGTTAGTTCTGAAACCAATCAAACAGAGAACTATGAACTCCTAACTATCAACTTTAATAAACATAATTGGCTCACTTCAACCGTAGACTACTCGGTAAAATACAGCGATTACTACTCCGCAGGAGGAAAGGATGGTTTAACGGATGGAGTTCTAGGTTCTCTAGACTTCAGAGATGGAAGATGGCAGGGCTTCTTTGGAGACGATGTAGAGCTCATAATTCAGAATCCTAATGAGGATAAAACCATAAGTTCTGTTTCTATGAATTTTTACCGCTATATCAACTCTTGGATCTTTCCTCCAAAATCTGTTTCTATCTTTTATTCTAAAGATGGTAAAGTGTTTAAGCCAATAGATTCTATTGATTTCCAAGAAGAAGAAATGCACATAAGAGGAAAAGAGATTCTATCACCTTCTTTCTCTTTTAAGCCGCTGGAAGCCAATTATATCAAGATCAGCATTGAGAACATAGGTAAAGTTCCACTCTGGCATGAAGCTTCAGGTGAGCCTGCTTGGGTTTTTATAGATGAAATAATTGTGAATTAATGAATACCCTTCTAGAAATCTGCATAGACTCCGTAGAATCAGCAATTAAAGCAGAGCAGGCAGGTGCCGACAGATTGGAGCTGTGTGAAAACCTTCTCCAAGGCGGGCTTACACCTAGCTTAGGAAAAATAAATGCTGTCATTCAAGCCGTGAATATTCCAGTGAGAATACTCATCCGGCCTAGGGCTGGAGACTTTTTTTATTCTGAGGCTGAGTTAAACATCATAGCTGAAGATATAAAGCTCTGTACCCAAACTGAGTGTGAAGGCGTAGTAGTAGGCGCACTAAATTCCAATTCAGAGATTGATGAAGTGCTTCTTGAGAATTGGAAAATCATTGCGCAGCAGAAAAAATTAGCATTCCACCGAGCTTTTGATGTGGTAAAAGACCCTCTTAAAACAGCTGAACTATTAATCCAACATGGATTCGACACCATTCTCACTTCAGGCCAAAGGGCCTCAGCAGAAGAAGGTGTTGGTGTTTTATCAGCATTGCACCGCACCTATGGCTCAAAAATCAAAATCTTAGCAGGAGGAGGTGTGAGAGCAGCCAATATTTCTAAGATTCACAAAGAAACCGGAATCACCCATTTTCACTCATCGGCTAAGACTATCGTAAGCCAAGAGCTAAAAGTCTCCATGGGAAGCTCTTCCATAGCAGAACAAACTTTTACCGTCAATTCGGAAGAAATCAGAAAGATGAAGAATCAATTGAATCAGTTCAGAAAAAGCGATTTCTCATAGAAATGAACTGTGCGGCAGGTGTCAACAAAAAGTGCGAAATTCTTTGACGCTAGATGCTTTGGCGCCTAGGCTTCTGAGATTTCTAAAGATTCATGTAAACCTAAACCATTAAAATTAGGAGACTAAGGAAAAGAATTTGTTTTTTGTTGGCTCCTTTTTGGTTATCGGTTGCTGAGCGTTAGTCGAAGTATGGAGAAGCAAAAAGTAACAATAACGCAGAGGTGAAATTAAATCGTTCGTAACCCAGAGACAAACCTGCTAATCTAGCTTAAGTCATAATTAATATTACAAATGATGAGAAAACAGACCACTCCCATTAACCCCTTCAACCTCACTCTAACCATCCTTTTTCTCCTACTCATAAACTCGCTTACACTAAATTCACAAAACTCTCCTTTCTCAAAAGCGCTGCAAGAAAACTGGACATTCTCATCTGAGAACAACACCTTGCAAGGTGATGCTCAAGTCCCAGGAAACATCCATACAGACCTTTGGGAATCCGGGCATATCCAAGATCCATACTACCACACTAACGAACTGAGCCAGCAGTGGATCCAAGATTCCACATGGACATACTCTTGTAGCTTCCAAGTCTCAGAACAAGAACTTAACTTTCCTAATATCTACCTTGAATTCGAAGGACTAGACACTTACGCTACTATTTACCTGAATAACCTAGAAATCGGCTCTGCTGAAAATATGTTTTTCCCTTGGCAGAATGAAGTTAAAACTTGGCTAAAACAAGGAACCAACACGCTCAAAGTCGTTTTCAAATCACCATACGAAGTCCATAAAAACACAGTCAAGAATTTAGGATATCAGCTTCCTGCTAGTAACGATGCTGGTGAGAACAAAATCAGCCCTTGGGTTCGGAAAGCGCCTTACCATTTTGGTTGGGATTGGGCACCTAAATTCACCACCTGCGGCATTTACATGCCTGTAAATCTTCATTTTAAAAATGACATTCACATTGAGGAAGTTCAGGTGTTCACCTCATCACTTACAGATGAACAAGCTACTTTAGAATACAAAATTGACTTATCTAATCTTCCGGATACCGCGCTTACGTATTCCATAGAACTTCTGCTAGACGGTAAAGTAATTACAGGAACCACAGCTCCCACAAATAAACAAATAATTTCAGGTGAGTTTAAAATAGATAATCCATCTATCTGGTGGCCAAAT
>CAZTVP010000204.1:0-5263 GCA_964616995.1 uncultured Comamonadaceae bacterium | reverse complement strand
GACGATGTCAGGCTTAAGAATATTCTGAACAGCGCTACTGGCGCCATTTTTAGTTTAGACTCAAAGTTACTTAATACAATAAAACTACTTTTCTTACATCCAGGACAGTTGACCCTGAATTATGTGAATGGGCTACGCAAACCATTCATGAAACCTTTTCAAGTATTTGTCTTTTCTAATATCCTCTTCTTTATTTTTCTAAATGAAATAGACATTTTTAGGACTCCTGCCGTATGGTACTTCCAAGAGAAATTTGACGGTGTTCACGTTTTAGATAAGGTGAATAGAGTAATGACTGAGAAGAACTTAACTTATGAACAGGTCGCTGCCCAATACGATAAAATATCTAGTAACCTTTCAAAAGGACTACTAGTTCTGTTGACCCCTTTATTAGGTTTGTCGTTTCTGATATTAAATCTTAGAAAGAAAGTCTATTATGGGAAACATGTAATTTTGGCTGTTCATTTCTTATCCTTTTTCTTGATTTTTTCTACTATATGGACTGAAGGCTTAATGATGCTTCTCAGAGAAGGGAATAGGTGGTACATGATTATTCCTATATCACTAGCTATGTTTATTTGGCTTATAGCCGCTCACAAGAAATTTTATACCACAGGTTGGTTTGTAGCTGTTCTAAAGGCATTGGTATCATTGATTTTTATAGGGTTTTTCATCCAGCTTTACAGAGCTTGTATTAGTGCGTTAAGCTTGAATCTGCTTTAAGAAATCTTTTTCTATCCGTAAAGCCTGCCTCACATGCCGTTCATTATGATGTACTAAAAACCTGAGAGTGTCGCCTAGTCGTAGTTTAATCAGTTTTGTAAGGGAAATAGAAGTCTTGATTTTAGTCAAGTCCATTTTCTCTGCCTTGATTAGTAAGGTCTCTAGCCAGTCCAGTTGTTTGATAAACTGGTCAAGAGTAGACTTGGTTAGTTCTGAACCTGTAGTGTCCATCTCCTTAGTGGCTTTCATCTTTTTAGTGCTATCTGCGTTAATGATATTGACAAAGTAATTTCCGATAAATCCACTTTTAAATTCATGCTGTTCTACCTCTGAAGCGCCTAGCATACGCCGCTCTATTTCTGGCAAGTAAAAAGTTCCGTAACGGCATAGATGCTCTATACATTCAAGGATACTCCATGAGTTAGGACTTGACTTGTAGTTGAGGTGTTCCAGTTCAAGACTTTTGAATCTTAAGATTTCTTTCTTGGCTTCTTGAGTTTTTGTGCGCAGCTCTTTTAACAGCTTTTCCTTGTGCATCTTCATGATTAATTTTTTCTACAAATGAAGTCAACTCATGAGCCAAAGTCCTTGATTGAAATCAAGATTTTCGGATTCTACTAAGGGTTTCAGGAGTCATGCGTAGATATGAGGCTATGTACTTTAAAGGCACATGCTGAAATAACTGTGGACTTCTGGCCAACACTCTATTTAAACGCTCAGTAGGAGAGTCCTGCAGTAGGTCTAACTCTCGTTCTAACTGCTGAATGAGCAGTTGCTCCAGAAACTCAGGATAACCCGAGCTGTTTTTCTTAATGTTCAGAATAGCATCTCTATGCAGCATTTTAATACTTGATTCTCTAATGACTTCTATGACCAGTTCAGAAGGCTTTTCCGAGTAAAAAGAAGTAAGCGAATTAATCATAGAACCTGTATATCCTAGTCTAATTACATGTTCATTCAGTGCTGACTGATAGTAGATTTTTACTGCTCCTTCAGAAATGAAAAAGAGATGATGTTCTACTTGACCAATATCAGTGAGAATGGTTCCTTTTCTGAATTTTTGCGCAGGTAACTTCTCAAAAGCCTGTTGGATGCTATTTAAAAATGATGAACGCTGCATAATGGAAGAAAGAAACAACCGAGATTTAATCACTTAGGAATTGAACATGTGAAACTCTAAATCAATTATTTTCCGCATTATTCAGTAAATTTACTAGACCAAAATAACCAAAAATGAAAGCAATTATACTTTTAGGGTCTTTACTATTATCAATAGTTTCAGTAGGACAGAATCAAATCAATCTTAGTATCAATCATAAAGTAGATACTGAAGAGTTAGAGTTCAACCAAGAATTTACCTTGAGTGATGATAATAAAGCCACTCTCTTTAGAGTAGAGTATTACGTTTCTCAAATCTCAATTACACATGACGGAGGGCAAACTACGGATATAGAAGACACCTGGCTGCTCGTAAATTCATTTTCTCCTGAATTATATGACTTAGGTGAACATGATATAAATTCTGTGGAGTCTGTCTCATTTTATATAGGTGTAGAAACTCCAGAGAATAATGATGATCCAACACTATGGCCTTCTGACCATCCATTAGCTCCACAGCTTCCTTCAATGCACTGGGGATGGGATGCTGGATACAGATTTGTAGCTCTTGAAGGAAGAACAGGAGAAGAAAGCGCGGCTTTTGACTTTGAAATTCATGCTCTTGGGAACAGTAATTACCTAGGGCAGACTATTCCTGCCGTTTTTCAAGCTGAGGATGGAGTAGTAAACATAGCATTAGATGCAGATTATACTGCTTGTTATGAAGGTTTAGAAACTTCAGCAGGAGGTATTACACATGGAGAAGGAGGAAGTGCTGTAACGGTTTTGAATAATTTCCAAACAAGTGTGTTTTCTCAAGGAGAATTCGTTGGTATAGATGAAGAATTATCTAATCCACTGGAAATACGAATTTCACCTAACCCAAGCAGTGCAGGAGTAAATTCTACTTTAAACATTGAAAATGGAGAAAGTCTTAACGCTAATATTCAGATCTTTGATGTGAAGGGTTCTGTTGTATTTGAAGAAATAGTTAATAGTTCTTCTTTAAGACTCCCTCTGCTTAATTCAGGCGTTTACACCATAGTAATTAGTGAAGAAAGAGAGGTGTTAGGAACTGAAAAATGGATTGTAGAATAGTTCTACTGTGAAATACCTGATAGTATTAACGCTAATAGGAACTCAATTTTTACTCAAGTCTTCAGACTATGAGAGAGGAAGTCTGCATTTTCCTGAGATCGAGTATCCAGCTGGAAATTCTCCTACTGATGCTCGAATAACACTAGGTGAGAAGCTTTTTTTCGATCCCATTCTGAGCCGAGATTATTCTATTAGCTGCAGTAGCTGTCATTTAGTAGATAATGCATTTTCAGATTCTGTTTCATTTAGTAGTGGTGTAGGCGGTGCAAAAGGGGACAGCAATGCTCCTTCACTGTTAAATGTGGCTTATGCTCCATACATGAATAGAGATGGGGGAGTGCCTACTATAGAAATGCAAGTGTTAGTGCCCGTTCAGGAACATAAGGAACTAGATAATAACATAGTGTTAATAGCTGAACGCTTAAAAAACATAGAGGAATACGTTTCCATGAGTAAAGAGGCCTATGACAGAGAGCCTGATCCTTATGTTATTACTAGAGCACTGGCCGCTTATGAGAGAACATTAATTAGTGATAAGAGTAAATTTGATGCGTATGATAACTTTAATGCTTCACTCAGTGAAGAGGAGTTACGGGGAATGAATCTTTTCTACAGTTCTAAAACTTCTTGTTCTAGCTGCCATAGTGGTTTTAATTTTACTAATTATTCATTTCAGAATAATGGTTTATATCAGCAGTATGCTGATTCTGGTAGAATGAGAATCACTAAAAAAGAGGCGGATAGAGCCTTATTCAAAGTACCATCTCTCAGAAATATAGAGCTTACAGCTCCTTATATGCATGATGGTAGCTTATCTACACTGGAAGAAGTGCTGGAGCACTACGGCTCTGGAATAAACACCCATCCTAACTTGTCTGAGGTATTATTAGAACCTCTAACATTAACTTCAGATGAACAATCCGCCATAATAGCTTTTTTAAAAACCCTAACCGATGAAAGACTTAAACAGTAACACACTTTTTTTTAGAGCTTTGGCAGTAGTTATTCTTATGAGCTTCGCTTTTTTTTCATGTAAGAAGGATGAAGAAGAAGATCCTGAGGAGACTATTCAGCAGGATAATACACCATACGTTCTAGATTTAGGAACTTTCCCTAATCCTGAGGCGGCAACAGGAGTTTCTCTCACACAAGCTAAAGTTCAACTAGGAAGAATGCTATTCTATGAGCCTAACCTTAGTTTACACGGAAGCCAGAGCTGTGCTAGCTGTCATGGACAAGCATCTGCTTTTTCAGATTTAAATCAGTTCAGTGTAGGTGCTTTAGGAGATGTAGGAGATAGGCAAGCCATGGCCATCGTAAATTTAGCCTGGAATAACAATGGATTCTTCTGGGATGGAAGAGCACTAACGCTGGAACATCAGGCACTAGAACCTATAGAGAATCCTATAGAAATGGCTGAATCTATAGAGAATGTAATTTCTAAGCTGGAAGACGAAAGTAAATACACTGATCAATTTGCCAGAGCCTATGGCACAGAACAGGTTACTGCCGAGAGAATGGCTCAAGCACTAGAACAGTTTATGATGACTTTAGTTTCTAATGATTCCAAGTATGACAAATACCTGGCGGGTCAGGTTTCATTAACAGAAAGCGAAGAAAGAGGAAGACAACTGTATTTTACAGAGTATAATCCATTCTTTCCAGAGCAGTCTGGAGCTGATTGTGAACACTGTCATGGAGGTTTTAATTTTGAGAATGATATGTATATGAATAATGGGTTAGACGAAGAATCAGACTTTACAGATCTCGGCTTTTATAACGTAACTCAGAATGATCAAGACAGAGCCAAGTTCAAAGTCACCACGCTTAGAAACATAGAGTTAACACCACCATATATGCATGATGGTAGATTTCAGACTTTAGAAGAAGTAGTAGATCATTATAATGATGGCATTAGAGTTTCACCCACTTTAGATCAAGCACTGCTGGCTACTACAGAAACTGGTTTAATGCTAACACAACAGGATAAAACGGATTTAGTAAACTTCCTTAAAACCTTAACGGACGAAACTTTCATTACTAATCCGGAGTTTTCTAACCCATTTTGAGCTCAGATCTAGTTAGATCACTTCTGAAGCTGATTTAAAAAAAAGAAATTGTTGATTGACTAATTCTAAATGTCTATTGAAAAAGAAAAGAAGTCATTCTACATACTTCTTTTGTCAGATGAATTAAAATAGACTTCAATTCACTTTTTTAAAATGTCACATGACATTTCTCGAATATCATGTGACAAGTGTGATTTTTCAATTGAATTCTTATAAATGTGAGTTGCCTTGTTCCTAATGACAACTGGATTTTCTAAAACCACACTCCAAAATAT
>CAZTVP010000203.1:0-5268 GCA_964616995.1 uncultured Comamonadaceae bacterium | reverse complement strand
ATTAATTGACCTTGCCATAGTTGGAGGGGATATTCACGAAGAGGGAAACTTAAATAAATTATTCACGCACACTGGGGTAAATTATGCAAACACCAGTCAATTCTTAGATCAATCTATTAGAAAAAGTTTTGGTGGTGCAAAAGGAGACTTCAATCAAGACGGCTTTTATGATCTCGTTTTTCTAAACGAATCTCCGCATGAATCAGAGGTCCAAATGAATGGAGCCACTAGTGAGGCAAATTTTGTCAAGGTAAGGTTTCAAGGAAATAACAGTAATTATTTCGGGGTCGGAGTTCAATATGAATATTTCATAAACGGTATATCCACAGCAGGTATAGTAACATGCGGCTCTAACTATTTATCTCAAGATAGCTACACTCATATTTTAGGTTTAGGAAATCAAAATAAAATAGACAGCATGCATGTGCATTGGACTTCTGGATGGACTGAAAAATTCGGCTCTTTGTATACAGACCAAAACTATTTGATAGAAGAAGGATCTTCGATAAATCTTGGAGTAGAAATTCCTTCATTTATTGAATTTTGTAGTGGAGAGAGCCATAATTTAACAGTAGAGACTAATTACAATATGATATGGAATGATGGTACTGAAGGGCAAACCATCACCTTGAACTCAGAAGGAATATTCTATGCGCAGTTAGAATATATACCGGGGATTTGGCTAAATACTGATACCATCACTAGTAGCTTTTATCCTACACTTGAAATCACCTCAGTAGTTTCTTCACACCCTTCCTGCTATGGCTTTGAAAACGGTTCGGCCATCTTCAGTTTTGAAAATGCACTAGGTATTCAAGATTCCATTCAAATAGATTCATTAACTGATGGCGTTAATTATATCACCTTAGAATCTGAAAATTTATGTCCTTTACAAACAAGCATACACCTAGATGAACCGCCACCTCTTATTACTATAATAGAAATTGAAGGAGTTCTTTGTACCGAGTTAAGTGGTACTCAAGTCAGTTTCACCAGTTTCGGAGGAGTTCCTCCTTATACTTATTCATTAAATCAGAATGAATATTCAGTAGGTGAATATGTTCAAGAAACCACTGACATAAATAACTGTATTACAGAAAACATCTTTAGTCTTAACATCCAAGAAGAAATAGTCTATGAGCTACTCATAGAACATGAAACAGAAAACGAAAATGGAAGTGCTCAAGTGATAACTGAACAATCGAACACATGGGAAATTTTAGACGAAAATGGCTCTCCTCTAAATCCTTCAAGCTTAAATACTGGTGAATACACCCTTATTATTACTGATGAAAATGGATGTATCGCTGAAGAAGACTTCACCATAGATTTCATGCAGTCGATAACAAATTTGAATGAACCCTTAGCACTGGTTCTGACTTTCCCTAACCCATTTCATGACCAAATAACCGTTTCTGACAAATACCTAAATCATCAGGCTCAGTTATTTAATTCTTTAGGTCAAAAAGTAAGAGAAAGGAATCTAGAAGATACCAATAGCCTAACCTGGAACTTATCTAATCTACCTTCTGGTAATTACATTCTTAGGGTTTCAAACGGCATCGAAAACCATAAAACAGTTCTTCATAAAAATTAGAACTTAATTAACTTAGTAATGCTAAGCTCATTTTTCATAGTGAACACCCTGAGAAAGTAACTCCCACCTTTAAGATTAAGTTCTTCTAAGCTCAGTGTTACAACCGAATTATTATCTCCTACTACTAGCCTGTCTAACTCTTTCACTATTCTTCCAGAAGCATCTGCTATTTCTATCTTAGAAACTTCATCTGAATTAATGATTAAAGAGAATTCTTCTTGAAATGGGTTAGGGAAAACTTCCACTAAACTTTCATCAGTAGCATCTTTCAGTAAATTAAACGCAGTTAAAAAATCTGGAATACCATAACCTAAACTGTCATTTGGGTTTGAATAAAGATGGGCACTTTCTTCTATGGCATGTTTAATCTCCATATTAGTTTTGTCGGGAAAAGCTTGCCATAAACATGCTGCGAGGCCTGTTATTACCGGGGCACTGAAGCTAGTTCCATTTCCTTTTTTGATTCCATTTGTCAAATCAGCATAAACTGTCTGCTGCCCTACTCCACAGACATTAGGCTTAACATCTCCATCAGAACTCGGTCCTCTGCTGGAGAAAAAAGCTATTTCACCCAATTCATTTACTGCTCCTACAGCTAGAGTACTATCTGCATCTGCTGGAGCTCCTATGTAATACCATGGATCATCTCCACTGTTTCCTGCACTGTTTACCATAAGTATCCCCCTAGAAGATGCTATATCCGCAGCTCTAGATATTCTGGTAGTATTTCCATCCATATCTTCATAAGTGTGGCTGTTTTCAGAAAAGTCATAACGAGTATATCCTAAACTAGAATTTATGAGTTGTACACCTATAGAATCTGCCATTTCTAATGCTCTAATCCAGTTATCTTCTTCAGTTATATGTTCACTAGAAACGTCTTCTGTTCTGAATAGATAATAATCAGCGTCTGGAGCTGTTCCTATTAGCGAATCTGGCATAAAAGCCGCCATAATACTTAAGACTGACTTTCCATGATGTCCGCCATTTAGAATGTTGGCATCATCATCTACCACATCATATTGAAGTTTAATTTGTTCTTCATCTCTTAATTTTTGAAATCCCTCCAAGAAATTAATACCGTCAAACCCAGCATCCAACACTCCTATTTTCATTCCGCTTCCCGTAAAACCAAGTTCATGAATTAGGTGACCATTATGGATGGCTATCTGATTGAATGAAGGACCATAGTGAGGATAATATCTAGATGTAGATTTTTGAGTATGGTCTGATAGTGTAGATTTCTGTCTTTCAGTAGTGTATTGCACCGCAGATTTTACAGAATTAACATGCACGAAATCAGTCAAAAAATCCAATACAGGTTCTACATAAGAAGAATCTTCTAACACTATGGTAGCAGCATTCATCCACTTACTCACATGCTTCACCTTAACTCCTTCTAAGGCTGCTAAGCTGCTCACATAATCAGGATCTACTGGAAGGTCTTTTTCGTCAATAGCTATTCCTTGGATCACTCTTCGATTTATCGCATCCTGCGAGAGGAAAACCTCAGGAGAAATGATGCTATAAGGCGTGTTATCTTTATCGGTAAACTCCACCCAATAGGTTAAAGGTGCAGTCTGAGCCTGAACATTTTCACAAATAAAAAGAAGAAGTAGTACCGTTATGATATGCCTCATGAGAATAAATCTTATGCTAAATATACAGTGCTACAGGGAGACTCCCTCACAGAAAAAAATCACTATTCTACCAGTACTCCTTGATCATAGGTCTCTTTCTTAAGAATAGTTCCGTCTTCATTATAATAGATAACCTCGCCTACGAGTTTATCATTTCTATACTCACCTTCCATCTTAAGTTGAGTATTTTCTAAGGTCTCCTTGAATTCTATGGGCTGCCCTGGTTCAGAACTAATGACCTCTCTTCTCACAAAATCACCTTGATTATAGTATTCTTCAAACGGCCCATGCTTCTTTCCATGCTTATACTCGTAGTATGACTTAGGGATTCCAGAATCATAGAACTCTTCAAACTCTCCATTTTCATTTTTTCTTCTCAGCTCTACTCCACTGTCGTCATAAAGAATTCTAAGCTTTAGTTGGCCATCTTCTAAGTAGTGCCTCCACTCTCCTACCGCTCTTTCGTCTTTTAGCTGCCCCTCATACAAAAGAACATTTGGAGCTTGATACGCGGTAAGCTCACCATCTTGTTTTCCATAGATATAAGTTCCTTTACCTTTGAGTGATCCATCAGGAAAATACTCTTTCCATGAACCATGAAGCTCTCCTTCTTTATAGTTCATAGTCTTAGCCTTATTACCGTTTTTATAATATACCGTCACTAACCCATCTAACTTATCTTCAGCATAATTTTCTTCAGAAGTAAGTATTCCGTTTTCATCATACATTCTCCATGTACCAGATTTTTTCTGATTTATGTAATCTCCTTTGGAAATTACTGAACCATCTGTTCTGTAGGAATTAGTAGAAGCTTTCTTGCCATCATGAATGGCTATGGTCATCACCTCACCTGTCTCATAGAAATAGGTGAATGTATCTACTGGCATATTATTTTTAAACTGCCCCGTATAATAAAGCGCACCACTTTCATACACTCTAAGCCAATACCCCTGCTTCATACCAGAAGCATCTGTAATACAGTAATCTACTCCATATTTTCCGGCAGGAATTGAATCTGTCTGAGAAGTCATTTGCACCGCAGAAAAAACAAGTGCCAGAAAAACAAGAAAGTTCTTTATCATAGGTTTACATTAACAGCTCAAAGCTAAAACAAATCTAATGCCGAAGATATTGTGCATAATACCTCTGTTAAAAATGAACGGTGAATAGCGGTGCAATGAATGAAGTACACCAAAACCTCAATGTGAATTTCTTATGATAAAGCTGCTCTCCATCCACTATGGTTTATGCACGCCAAAGCGTACATTTGCACCCGTAAATTTCAGTCACTAAGAAAGTTAAAAACAAATGTCATTTAAATCAACAAAAGTAACGGTAGTAGGTGCCGGAGCAGTTGGAGCTAGCTGCGCAGAGTATATAGCCATGAAGAACTTCGCTTCAGAAGTTGTTTTATTAGATATTAAAGAAGGTTTTGCAGAAGGTAAAGCCATGGATTTAATGCAAACCGCTTCTTTAAATGGATTCGATACTAGAATAGTAGGTTCTACTAACGATTATTCGAAGACCGCTGGTTCTGACATTTGTGTAATCACTTCAGGAATTCCTAGAAAACCTGGTATGACCAGAGAAGAACTGATAGGAATTAACGCAGGCATAGTAAAGTCGGTTTCTCAGAGTTTAATCGAGCACTCTCCAGAAACTATTATCATAGTAGTATCTAACCCTATGGATACTATGACTTACCTAGCACATCAAGTAACTGGTCTTCCTAAAAACAGAATTATAGGTATGGGGGGAGCATTAGACTCTGCTAGATTTAAGTATAGACTAGCTGAGGCATTAGAATGCCCTATCTCAGATATAGATGGAATGGTAATAGGTGGTCATTCAGATAAAGGAATGGTTCCTCTTACGGCTCACGCTACTAGAAACAGTGTAAAGGTATCTGAGTTCATTTCAGATGAAAGATTAAACCAAGTAAAAGAAGATACTAAAGTAGGTGGAGCAACACTTACCAAGCTTTTAGGAACGTCTGCATGGTATGCACCAGGAGCAGCTGTATCTGGATTA
>CAZTVP010000202.1:0-5282 GCA_964616995.1 uncultured Comamonadaceae bacterium | reverse complement strand
GTCTGCTGTCATTAGTGTAAACAGTACAATACTTGCCTTCAGCATGTAAATAGACTATCTCATTTAATTCTAATTTGATGTATGAATTCTGTGTCTTTATCCAGAAAGAACCTTGATCATCTGTTTCTTCTGAGATTGTTTCATTCTGTACCTCATTTAATTTACCCAATGCTAATTCTACTGTGCGCTGCAGCTGAATATGATTAAATGGTTTGAGAAGAAAGCCAATAGGATCAGTTCTTTTTATCCTCTTGAAAGTCATGTCATCTGCTTGAGATGTAATGAAAATTACGGGTGTAGCTTTATGCTTTTGAATAAGATCAGATAGTTCTATACCGTCATATTCTCCATGAATATTAACATCCATAAGAATTAAATCAGGTGGGTGGTTTTTCGCTTTATCTAGTGCGTCTGTAGAATTGTCCACTGTAGCTATATGTTCATAGTCAAGCTTATGAAGGAGCATTTCTAGCTGATCAGCATAGAGCTCCTCGTCTTCCACTATTAGCACTTTAATCTTTGGCATTTCTACAAAGATATGATTCAAAATTAGCTGGAGCCATTTTTTCTACCGTTCGTGTCCATGATTCTTCCAGTTAAGGACAAACCAATATTTAAGGGCTCTCCAAACTCTAGGTTTGCTGAAAAATCAATCAAAAAAACAAATCAAAAAATGAAAAATTTTACTCTTTGCACCGCAGCAGTTTTACTTAGTATAATAGCAAGTACTGCTTACACACAAGTATTAAACGATGAAATCAACCTAGGAGTGTATCTAGAAAACATCTGGCTAGGCAATCAATTATCTGGTGATGATGCCCACGTGAATTACACATTTAGTATAAATAGTTCCAACTCTGAATATTTCAATTATGAAGAAACGTTCACTAATATAGTTTCACAAAATCAATTCGAAAACCAGGAGTCAACTTTATTATGGGAGACCTTTGGAATAGACTATGACGCTACTCTAGGAGTCAATATGTTAGCATGGCAGGAAATGAATGGTACAGATGGAGTATTTAATGAAGGAGATATTAATTATTACGACATAGCGGCTACGACCTTGTCTGAGCCTCAGTTTACATTAGCAGCACCTAGTTCAAGTTGTAGTTCTAATCACGGAATACAAGATGGGAATAATTCATATTTGTTTTATAATAATGCGCATTTTGATATTTCTCTAGAGTCTAGATGGAGGTATACAGCAGGAGACAACTCTAATGAACCTCTAATGTTTGGTGATATTACAGGGCAGTACAAAGAGCATATTAATAATAATATTCTGGAGAGCAGTCAATCATGCGATCTTGAAGAGATGTTTGTACCGTTTTATTATTCTGATCAGAGCGGTGGTTTTGGTAATGAAGTTTATTACTCTTTTGAAATAACTGAGCCTTCTTATGTAACGATTAGTACAGATCATTCGCAGACTACTTTTGATACTTATATTGGGTTAATGAATACATTTTATGAATCTAGTTTGTCTTTTGATGAAGGAATATATGCTGAGCTTAGAGTGCCTTTATGTCCTGGGGTTTATACTTTACTGATAGAAGGGCAATCCTCAGATGGATCGGATAATGGAGTGTTTAAATTATCTGTGGAAGCCGAAAATATAGAAGACTTGACAATAAATGTTACAGACGCTACTTGTAATGAGGCGAATGGAGCCATAGAGATCAATGACCCAATATTTGAAGAATTTGGTTATACATTGGTGTCTTATGAATGGGGAGATGGAACTACTAATTCCAGTCTTTTAAATCAAGAGGCAGGGGAGTATACTCTAATTTTAACAGCGTGTGATGTTATAGATGGGGGTGTAATAGAAATTGAAGAGGCCATAGATGAAGAGGCTCCGAGTATAACATGTTCAGATTTTGGAGTAGAAATAACAGAGGGTACAGAAGGTCTTCTTTCTAGCTTAGACTTGGTTGAGAGTTTACTTATTTCAGTAAGTGATAACTGTTCTGAGAATGTAGATTTATTCTTTTATCCTGACCTTATAACTAGTGAAATGGTTGGGACAAATATTATAGACGTTTTGGCTGTAGATGAGTCTGGAAATGAGAATATATGCTCCTTCGAACTGGTCGTAGATGCAGTGGTTAGTGTAGGTGATTTCACAAGTGAGCCTGAGCTTGATATTTACCCTAACCCAGCTACTGATGTTCTGAATATTAAAGGTTTAAACGGTGAGCATGTTTATTCGATTTATTCTAGTATTGGACAGATAGTTGAAAGCGGAAGATTAAGAAGTGAAGAACAAATAGATGTTTCTTCTTGGGTAAGCGGGCTTTATTTGGTTCAAATAGAGAGCCTAGATGGAAAGGTGATTACACGTAAAAATTTTCTGAAAGATTGATTTAACCTCCTAAGTCAAGAAGAAAGAGAGGAGCCACCTGTTTAGCAGGTGGCTTTTTTTATTTAGGTATGGTGAAACTAAATGTAGAGCCTACATTCTTTTTACTTTCAGCGCAGATGCTTCCTCCATGTAATTCTACCAGCTCTTTGCATAAGAGTAATCCTAAACCTGTTCCTTTTTCACCATCGGTACCTTTTTCGCTTTTTTTAGTAAGACTAAATAGCTGTGCACACTGCTTCTCAGTCATTCCTACTCCTGAATCAGAAACACTAATCAAGTAATGCTCATTTTCAGAGATGCAGTTCACTTTTACTCGGCCTCCGTTAGGTGTGAATTTGATGGCATTTGAAACAAGGTTTCTGATAATAGTTTCTATTCCATGCTCATCAGCATTAATCAGATAAGGTTCCTTGTATGAAAAGATAAGTTCAATGTTCTTGACTTTAGCCACTTCACTGTAAAGTGACGAGGTTTCATTCATTACTTCAGAGAGATTAATTTGAACAGGATTATAAGGAATCTGACCTGTTTGTATTAATGCCCAGTTTAAAAGATTGTTTAACAAACTGGATAGACTCTTTGAAGTTGACTCTACTTTAGAACCAAGTTTCCGCAGTTTGTCAGTATTTCCTTTTTCAAGATAAAAGTCCATTTGCTCACCTACACTTTCAAGTGCGGTCATTGGACTCCGTAAATCATGAGCTATTATCCCGAAGAATTTATCTTTTGTGGTGTTTAAGCTTTTAAGTTCAATATTTCTTGACTGAAGCTTTTTCCGAGTCTTATATAATTGAAGTAATAAAAAACTTAAAACTCCTAGCACTAGCACTAGACCAATACTCAGAAGTAAGTACATCCTAGAGCGTTCTTGAGATAATTCTGCCTGTATTTCTGCATTTAATCGAGCTATTTGTTCACTCTCTACTTTTTGTAGGGTTTGTTCTTTAGCTATTTTTTTATCTAATTCTTGTTTGTATAAAGTGTCCTGCAGAGCATAATGTTTTACTAGGTAATAGTTGGCTTTTTTAAAATCAGCTTTCAATAGATATCCTTCGCTCAGTGCTTTATAGGCATTTTGTTTTACCCGTAAATTGAGGGTTCGATTAGTTAATTCGAGATCTCTTAGTGCATAATGAATTGCAGAATCAGGAACAGATAGAGTTGCATACAAACTTGATTTTTGAGTATAGACACCGGCCAGTGCTAGTGTGTCTTTGGTCTGTTCTAAGTAGTGAATTGCATCATTTAAGTTGTTTAGAGATTCATTATTTTTTCCAAGTTTTCTATATATCTCCGCTATATGACTTTTAGTGATGGAGGCATACCTGTAGTCTTTAAGTTCTGTCAGAGCTTTTTCTGCATCTAAAAGATACATTAGTGCAGAATCTAATTCAGCTATGTTTTCAGAAACTCCATAGGTGTTTCCTAAAGAAGACATACTAATAGCTAAGTCTTTTTTATTTTTTGTGTTACGCTGATATTTTATGGCCTTTAGAAAACCTCTTTTAGCATCTTCAAACAAGTCCAGATTAAAATAAATCGTAGCATAGTTGTAGTAGAGTGTTCCTAATTCATCAGTGTAGTTGTTTGACTTGGCAAAATCTATCCCTTCTCTAGAGTTTAAAAGTGCTTCTTCATAGTTTCCTATTAATCTATTAATCGCTACTAAATTTGAGTATATATTTAACAGGTTGTAGCTTGTAGAATCATGTCTGTAATACTCTTTTTTAGCTCTTTCAAGAGAGCGCAAAGCTTTTTGCTGTTTACCGTAATTAGATAGGATAGAACCATAGCTATCATGAATAATAGCTAGTAAGTAATGCTCTTCCGGAAAATTTTCAGCATCATGGATAATATCCTTAAGAATGGCAAGAGATGGTTCAAATTCTCCAGTCAGGTAAAATAATGATTTTGCCTTTAAGTGTTTGGTTTTTATAAGGTCAGGTGAGATTTTATTTCCAGAAAAGTCGATTGTCTTATCAGCCTGAACTATACATAGAGAATCTAATAGATTATCATAATAGTGGTAAGTTAGTTCTAGGCTATGTTTAGCTGCAGAATCAGGTAACCCAGCTTCTTTAGCTCTGTTAATCTCAAGCAAAAGGCTGTCAGTTTTTTGGTCCTGAGCAAGTGTGCCAAAACCAGAAACGAGAAAAAGGATAAAAGATAAAAACCTCATCACAATCTTCTTCAAAAATAGCCTCTTCTGCTTTTCATAAATAGAATTGAATTGAAACAAAGAAAGAGGAAAAGTGTTTTCCTCGGATGAAAAAGAGCTTTTACTGTTTTTGCATAAAAACACCTGAATGTTAATAAAACAAGGGGTTTAGAGCGGTGCAAATGATGGAATATTTCTAATTTTAAACCTTCTGTAGCCGTTAGAATACAGGAGATATTTCCACTTTATAACCGTAATGTTTTAGATGTCTGAAGAAGTAAAATATACCGAAGATAACATACGCTCGCTCGACTGGAAAGAGCACATCAGAATGAGGCCAGGAATGTACATCGGGAAGTTGGGTGATGGAAGCTCTGCCGATGATGGAATCTACGTTCTGCTCAAGGAGGTGATGGATAACTGTATAGATGAGTTCGTGATGGGTGCTGGTAAGTCTATAGATGTTAAAATCAAGGATGATAAAGTAACGGTGAGAGATTACGGGAGAGGAATACCGCTCGGGAAGATAGTAGATGTAGTTTCTAAAATGAATACCGGTGGAAAGTACGATTCTAAAGCATTTAAGAAGTCCGTAGGACTGAACGGTGTGGGAACCAAGGCTGTAAACGCATTGTCCACTTACTTCAAAGTACAATCCGTAAGAGATGAGCAGATACGAGTGGCAGAATTTTCTGTGGGGAATAAAACAAGTGTTACAGAAGCTGAGCCCACTACCAAAAGAAAAGGTACGTTAGT
>CAZTVP010000201.1:0-5287 GCA_964616995.1 uncultured Comamonadaceae bacterium | reverse complement strand
CATAGTAGAAGGTTTTACGTTAAGCACAGATCCTGAAAACGCAGATCTAGATCTTTTTCTACAGTCTAACTTAAAAGATGGAGGTACTAGTCAAGGATTCGAAGTAATGCTTCTGGACTTTTCCGTAGTTCTTGAAGACCATGGAAGCAGAAGACAGCTTTTTGCAGACAGTTACTCTAACGTAAAAGGCATACATATGTCTGAAGCAGCAGCCGAACGAGATGCTTATAAGAATGCAGGAAAGAAAATTAAGAAAGAATTAATGCCTAACTTATTGAGAACCCTGTTTTAAAACACTTTTGGCACAGTTTATGAAATTTAAAATTCAAACGAACAAAATCATATCATCATGAAAAAAATACAAACCACACTACTCATGGCTACCTTCCTCTTAGGATCAGGTTTAGCTCTTACCAGCTGTAAAAAGAAAGACGTAGAAAAAACTCCAGCCGGAGAAATAGAAATACTTGAAAAATGTACTGGTGAGCAGTACTTCTCAGATAAAAACACATTCCGTGCTACTGCTACCGGTGAAAGTATGGACAGAGAAACAGCTAAGAAAAAAGCACGTTCAAATGCCAATGCAGAATTAGCTAAGACTATAAAAGCTACTATGAAAATAGTAGGTGACAATTATGTAAACTCAAGCGAGTTTAATAACATAGAGGAAGTAACAGAGACGTTTAATGAAATGTCTAGAACAGTAGTAGATCAGGAACTTCAGGGAGCTATGAAAATCTGTGACGAGTTAACTAGAAATACTGCTACGGGAAATTACATAGCCTATATAGCTATAGAACTTAGTGGAACTAAGCTAGCAGATAAGTACAATGAAAAACTATCTCAAGACGAAAGAATAAGAGCTGAATACAATTATGAAAAGTTCAAAGAAACGTTCGAAGAAGAAATGAGAAAACTTGAAGAAGGTAACTAATTCAAGCTTTAAATAAATTTAGAAAACCACCTCTGGCTCAGAGGTGGTTTTTTTATATCCTGCTTCAGTAGTAAATTAGCCTTGTCAAATTATCAAATGAACCTCAACTTTAAAAAGTACTTAATTCTTCTCCTTTTATCTTTCTTATCCAATCTCATACAAGCTCAGGTGTATGGGGAGGAGATTATTTCTTTCGATTTTTCGAATGGAATACCATCGGACTGGGAAAACACATCAGAGTCTGGAATAGCTGAATGGGAGTACCGAGGACCAGAAACTACTCCAGATAACACAGTAGCCAGCAGGGGAAGCTGTAGCTCCAGTTCACAAGTAATTAATAGCTCTAGCTCAGACAATGGATTTGTAATCTTCGATTCTAACTACTGGGATGATGAGGTAGGTCCATGTGGGAATGCTGGTTCTGGGCTAGCTCCAGGTCCTCATAACGCTGAATTAATAACAGCACCTATAAACCTTTCAGGAGAAACCTCTATGGTGCTCACTTTTCAGCAGCATTTTAAGAACTTTGACTGTATGACTGAAGTATCTTTGAGTAATGATGGTGGAGAAACCTACATCCCCATAATAACTAATACGGATCAAGCTGGGTTTACTTCTAATATCGTAGAATTTGCATCTGTAAACATTTCTTCGTTAGCTGCTAATCAGTCAGATGTTCGAATCAAATTCTCATTCTCTGGATTCTACTACTACTGGATGATTGATGATATAGTTATTTACACACCTAATGACGATGACCTGTTCTTAACAGATGCTAAGTACACCGCTTATGACGGTAACCAAGGTGAAACTGGAATAGAGAAAATGGAGTATTCGATTTACTCCAAGGAAATGGTAGATCCTTTTCAATTCCATGCCGATGTTTTGAATATTGGTAATAACACACAAACGGGAATAACACTTAACACTACTATTAGAAATGAAAATGACGAAATACTGTCTACTCTCAGCTCAGATCCAGAGCAGCTAGGTCCAGGAATTGACATTAGAATAAACACCGAAGAATGGGTGCCATCTCCCTTGAACACAGGAGAATACAGAGTAGAATTTGAAATAAGTCAAAACGAACAAGATCAAGATCTAATCAATAACTCTTCAGAGAATACATTCCAGATTTCAGACTACATAATGGCCCGAGACAGATCGGTAATGGTTGGTCAGTTCAATCCTGCGGTGCAATTCGAAGAAAGTCATTTCATTCTAGGAAACTACTTTGAAAGTATAGTAGATAGCACTTTACAATGCACCAGTATAACTGTAGCATTCAGTGCCGAATCTGAAGTTGGAAGTACAGTAAAAGGAGTAATCAATAACTTCCTTCGAGATAGTGTAATAGCAGAAACCGAAGAATACACCATAAATGCATGGGATCTAAATGAACTAGGAGAACAAAAGTTCGTAACCTTACAGCTAACTGATCCTTATATTCTACAGGACACCCTGTTTCTGGCATCGGTAGAATCATTTCAAGAGGATGGATTAGTTAGAGTGGCTACCAGTGGTGAATCACCTGCGCAAACCTCTATTATTTCTTATCCATCAGACAATGCGGTGTTTTACACTTTGTCCACCCCTATGGTAAGAATTAACCTGTTTCCTTTAGATGTAACTCCTGGATGTACGAATATATCTGCCATAAATTATAACCCCGAAGCCGACACTGATGACGGATCATGTAGAATAGCAGGCTGCACTGAAGAAGGACATCCTGAATACAATCCTGAAGCCAACTTTGATGATGGTTCCTGCCAGACAATAGGATGTGATGATGAAACGGCTGATAATTATAACCCCGATGCAGAAATAATAGACAATGAGACTTGCATCTATTTAGGTTGTACAGACGAAAATGCTCTAAATTACGACCCAAGCGCAAATCAAGATGATGGCTCTTGTCTTTTCGATCAGGCGGTATTCAGCCTAAATGAGTTAACAGGATGCGCTCCTTTTGATTTATTAATTACCAATCAAACTAACCTGACCGAAACTGGAACTTGCGTTTTCAATTTTGGAGATGGAACTGTAATAAATGATTGTGACTTAGAAGAATTCATACATACGTATGATGAATCTGGCGAGTATGAAGTCAGCTACACATATACTATAGATGGATTTGAAAGTACGTTTTCAGAGACAGTTACAGTCATCGAACTTCCTGAAACCCCCGTTCTTGTTTACAATAGTGATGTAAATCAGATCTCCTGCTCAACTTGCGAAAATGAAAACACCTATAACTGGATCTTGGATGGAGAAACCGTACTTGAAGACGCACCATTTGACATCATAAATCCTGAGGATGGCACTTACGTACTAGAGTTGGATAATGGAAGTAATTGCACCACGGAGAGTGAACCCCTTGTGGTAGTTTCTGTGAACGAAAGCGCTTCATCTGAATTCATAATTTATCCAAATCCTACAGCTGATTTTATTTATGTAAAAACCGCTAAAGGTGATTTCAAGTTTGCGCTAACTGACATTCACGGAAAAGTCATAGCTAGCGGCAGATTTATAGGTGCAGGAGCGCACAGAATAAACCTCCAACAATTCAGTGCTGGAACTTACTTTTTAAGTTCGGATACATTTCAAGGAATTAAGGAAGTTATCATCAAGCAGTAGACAGAACCAACCATTTCCTTGAAAAATTAGTATTTTTAAAGAATCACCGAAGATTCTTATGAAAAGACTGGTTTTCCTAATACTTATAGGAACTTTCATAGTTGGTTGTAAAAAAGAAAAAACCACCTTTGATAATAATGATGTTCCTAATTATGAAGGTATTTCTACCCTTCAAGTAGAGAATTATGTTAATAGACTATACATTGATCTCATCGGAAGAGAGCCTCTAGATACTGAAATGTCTGCCGAGGTAAATGCTTTAGAAACGGCTGACCTAAACAAATCAGCACGAAGAAGCTTAGTTGAAAAACTACAATTAAACCAAGATTCTATAGGAGCAGACAGCAGTTATTTTGTAGCATACCACAGAAAACTTTACGAGGATACTAAAGCCAGATTACTGGAGGGTGTTTCTGATGCTTTCATAGAGCAGGAGCATAATCTTTTTGAGGGATTTGCCACGGCAGATAGCCTGAATGGAAATTTTGTAGGATATGAATTGAACCGTGCTCAAGCCGAAAGACTTCAGCTCATATTAGACTCTCCTTATAAATATCGAGCTGGAGAAATCACTATTCAGGAAATGTATGGTTACATGCTCAACTGCAGCATTTATGACAACATCAACATGAACACGTTTAACTTTATAAATGCCAGTTTTGATAACATGTTCTTTCGCTTTCCTACCCAAGATGAATTTGACCAAGCGTTTTTAATCATTGAGAATAATGAACCAGGGCAGCTTTTCGGAAGTGTGGGTCAAACGAAAGGTGAATACATAGACATTCTCACTGGAAGCAGTGAGTTTACGGAGGGACTAGTCACGTGGGCTTTTCAGAGTTTACTTTCTCGTGACCCTAGCACTAATGAGCGTTTTCAGCTGATAAATGAACTTACTTCTAATAATAATCTTCCAGAGATTCAGACCCTAATTTTAATTACAGATGAATATGCGGGATTTTAATATTTACATACTTTCATTCCTTGCCTTTTTTACGCTGTGCAATGTTTCTTGTAGAAAAGACGAAGCTCCTAATTTCATTCTAAATGGAGTAGAACTGTACCCTAATAGTGCAGCTAAAACTAAGTTGAAGTCAGATGAGCAGTGGGTTTCTATTCTCCATGCCAATCTTTTTCAAACTGCACTGAGCGCTAACCAACTGTTTGAAATCAGTGAGTGCATAGCTTCTATAGGTGATAAAGAATTAGCCAGAGAAGTCATCATTTCTAACTTCATGAATGATGATGGCGTTATTATGCCCACAGATGAAGAAATGAGAGCAGACATTCCTGCATTTATAAAAGATACATATACCAGATTCTTAGTTCGGTATCCGAGTGTTTCTGAAGAAACGTGGTACGTGAACTATATTGAGAATAATCCTTATGTAACACCTGAGCTGGTATACTTCAGCTTCGCTTTGTCTAACGAATACCTTTATTACTAACATGAAAAGAAGAGAATTCATAAAGAAATCAGGGTTAACTGCTAGTGCCGCCATAGCAGTGCCTTACATCTTACCTTCAGGAAGGCTGTTCGCACAGACGGGAACACAGTTAGCTCCTCATGTAGTAATGGTCATGTTTGCAGGAGGTGTGAGACAGCAGGAATCCGTATTGCAACGCTATGTAGATGACTCCCAAAACGAGCCCTACCCAGGAAACATCATGTACAACATGCTAAATGGTGCTGCTCCTGAACAAAAGATAGCTTAC
>CAZTVP010000200.1:0-5312 GCA_964616995.1 uncultured Comamonadaceae bacterium | reverse complement strand
AGGTGGTTCATTGAACATTAACTGGATTAAAAATAGTGGAAAGAGTATTTTGAGAATGCGTGAATCTTCAATACTCAGAATTATAAGCGATTTAAAAAAACTGATATAAATCAGTCAGTTGTATGATGATACTCATGCTAAGAGCAGGAACATCTGCTGAAATTTGTGGTATCAATTTTTAAAACGATAATCATGTTACAGTTATATAGAAGAATAAATTCAGCACAGGTCATTGAAAATTTAAATTTCAATAGATATAGTATCATGTCTTTAGGAATGCTCATTCACTGCTGCACCGCTGGAATAGCTATTTATGAATTGTTCAAGTTCGTACCTAATGACTTTCAGTTAATTCCTCTAGCAGTTGTAGCTATGGCGTGTATGGGAGCTAATGCGCTTGCCATAGCCATAGCACCTATAAAATGGGTAATAGGAGGATTTTTAATAAGCTTAGCTACCAGTATAATGGTCATATTGTATGCTACTACGTTTATGTTGGGGATGTGGTAGTGGTTATTAGGTTAAAGTTACACTGATGAATTCAGTGTTCAAGGTTCACTAAGGTTAAACTAAAAAGCCCCGTTCTAGTTGGAGAACGGGGCTTTGCTTTTTACAATCTTTAAGGTTGGGTTTAAAACGGAGCTGCTTCAGCTTTCTTTTTATCCATCAGCAGAAACTCATTCATCACTATCTCAGAGATGTATCGCTTGTTTCCTTCTTTGTCTTCATAAGAACGGTTAGAAAGTTTTCCTTCTAGGGCTACTTCAGAACCTTTCTTTAAAAGTTGGTTAGCTAGCTCCGCAGTCTTTCCCCAAGCTACCACATTATGCCATGTAGTGTTATCTATTTTTTCTCCAGCTTTGTTTTTATAGCTCTCATTGGTAGCTATGGAAATACGTGCTACGCTGTTTCCGTTGTCTAATGTTTTTAATTCTACATCTGCACCTAAGTGTCCGATTAATTGTACTTTGTTTCTTAAAGTATTCATGATAAATTGTTTTTTAAATCCTGCACGGTGGCAGGTGGTTTTCGTTTTGTCTAGTCCTCGTAACTAAACTCGGTGCAAAGTTGAGCACACTCCCAAATCCAATTCATATTTTAAATACTTATAGTCGTTTGTAAACTATATTAATCGTTTAAAATTGTTTACGGAGCTGTTTTTATTAGGTTTTAGTAAACAAGACGAAAACAGAAAATTTCTGTAAAAAGTGGCTAATGGAGCTGATTTAAGGTTAGAAATCAGGTTTTACATGGATGAATTTGTGTTTTGCACCGCGGAAAATGAATGTTAGTTCAAGCTCTTTTTTTCTCAAAACTCACCAGATAAACTCCTAAGAAAATGAGTAATGCACAGATGCCTTTCTGCCAATTTAAATCTGCACGGTAATCATTCCACCCGAAGTAGAAAAACAGAAAAGTAAAGACAATGACAAGCAGTGGCTGGAGGTAAATATAGACGCTCACCGTAGTAGGTGGAAGATGCTTCAGTGCAAAAATATTTAGCAGGTAAACCAGAAAAGTAGCCATAATTACCACGAAGAAAAACGAGAACCAGTGGCTGGGCATAAAGGCACTCCAGTCCACAGCACTGAACTGATCAAGACCAAAAGGAGCCACTACAAACCACCCTACAAAAAACACCCAAGTGATTACGGTAATAGGCTTGTAATGTGCCATTAGTGGTTTTACTATAACTAAATAAATAGAGTAAGATGTAGCATTTATAAGAATAAATAAATCTCCAAGCCAGGAGGAAGAAGTGTCTCCACCTTCACCTCTGCCAAGGTAGATAAGAGACATGGCTCCTGCTGCTCCTAAAATGACACCGGTTACTTTCTGAGAAGTAATTTTAGTCTTGAGCAGAATAGAACTGGTCACTAAAACTATAATGGGAGTAGCCGTTATAATTAGAGCAGCATTGAGAGGTGAGGTCAAGCTCAGTCCGTTAAAAAACATCAGCTGGTTTACCGCTACTCCGAAAAGACCACAAAATGCCAGTCGAATCAGATGTTCCTTTTTAATCCGTTCAAATCCTGAAACGACTAAAAACAACATAAACAGGATAAGTGCTCCAGAAACCCGAGCAAATATGAATCCCGATGGCCCGATTAGGTCAGGCATGAGACCTTTAGCCAATAGGTAATTAGTCGCGTAGGTAGCTCCTACGGTAAAAAGGGCTAAATGCCCTAGTTTTTTAGAGTCCACTGAGGTAATCTTTGGCTGCAGTCACAGCTTTTTTAGCTGAACCTATAGATATGAAATCTTCCGTAAGCAGAACAGGTCTTTTCAAGAAGGTGTATTCTTCCAGAATGTATTTTTTCAAATCTTCCTCGGAGAGTTCCATTTCATTTAAGCCCATGCTTCTGTATTTCATGGCTCGCTTACTGAATAAGGCTTCATAACTCCCAGCCAGTTTATGCATGGCTTCTAGCTCTTTTGGAGTAATACTTTCCGTTTTGATTTCTCTAAGGGTGAATCCTTTTTTCTCAGGTTCTAACTCAGATAGAATACGCTGGCATGTGCCACAGTTAGCCAAGTGAAACACTTTTTTCATCTTCTAAAATGATTTTTATATGGCGGAGCAATGGTACAAAATCCCGCTCATAAGACTCTGTGCTATCTATCACTAAATCACACTCGGGTTTATAAGGCTGGAGGAACTGCTTGTCTGCTGGCTGCACATGGTGTTCCCATCTGTAGCGTACATCAGACTCAGGATATCCTCTTTCCTCAGCATCTCTTTTTATCCTACGCTCTAATCTAACCTGAGAATCCGCATCTACGAAAACCTTGTAATCCATCAGGTTTTTTATGCGCTCAAAGTGAAAAATAAAAAGCCCTTCTACTATGATTATAGGAGCTGACTTTACAGTTATCTCCTTGGGTTTTACAGCGTCATTATTGAATGTATACTCCGTTTTGGTTATGGATTTACCTTGTTTTAGAGCTAGTACATCTGCTAAGAAATGTTCGTTATCTATGGCCGTAGGTAAATCAAAGTTGGTCACTCCATTTTCGTCCACAAACTGCTTCTCTCGCTCTATGTAGTAATTATCCTGAGAAACCAGCGCTAAGTGTTCACTGAACTCAGCAGCCATCAGTTCATTTAGCATACTGGTTTTGCCAGAGGCACTCCCACCAGCTATTCCTATTACATATGTAGAAAATTCCGCCATTTATCTGCGGTGCAAAAATAAGGTCGAATAACGAATTTAGATTTACGAATTAGCACTTCTAAAATTTTCAACGCACCTCAATTAAACTCCTCTCCAAGCAGAATAGGAATTGTTACTCGGATATTACTTAGGGAGGGGTGAATTGCTGATACGCTCGGTTGAGTATTCGAGAGAGTTCTACAGCAATTCGGGGTGGGCAAAGCAATTAGCAACAAGTCGACAATTTTGATTTTCATTTATCAATCGTCAATTTCACCAACATTAAACTCCCTAATTTTGAAACCTATATTCTAAAATCAACAAATGATTTCCCACTTCCAATCCATCCTAGGAACTGAACGAGTACTTTCAGGTGAACAGCTAAAAACACGTTATCATCATATTTGGAAGATGCATGAACCGCTTCAGGCCAGTTGTGTTCTTCTTCCAGAAACCAGAGAGGAGATTTCGGAGATAATGACCTATTGCACCGCAGAAAACCTACCTGTGGTAGTGCATGGCGGGCTTACTAATTTAGTAGGAAGTACAGAAACAGAGCCTCATGAAGTGGTTATCTCACTAGAACGGATGAACCGAATAGAGGAGATAGATACCAGCAGTAGAACTATTACCGCTCAGGCAGGAGTCATTTTAGAAGAAGTGCAGAATGTGGCCAAGGAAAACGGGCTGTTATTCCCGTTGAACTTTGGGGCTAAAGGTTCCGCTCAAGTAGGAGGAATACTAGCTACCAATGCAGGAGGAATGCGTGTGCTGCGCTATGGCATGACCAGAAATTTAGTGCTAGGATTAGAAGCAGTACTGGCAGATGGAACCATCATTTCCGGACTAAAGAAAATCATCAAGGATAATTCGGCTTACGACCTAAAACAGCATTTCATAGGTTCTGAAGGAACACTCGGAATTATCACCAAGGCAGTACTTAGACTGCACGAAAAACCCGTGAGCAGAAACTGTGCTTTCATAGGATTAAACGGATATGAAAACGTGGTCAAGTTGCTCAAACATTTAGACAAAGGTTTGGCAGGAACACTGAGCGCTTTTGAGCTCATGTGGCAGGAGACTTTTAAAGGAATGACCTCTCCTCCAGCCGAGGTAAAACCACCACTAGCGTATGATTATGAATACTACGTGCTGACAGAATCCATGGGTGGAAATATCGAAAGAGATAGAGAAGTTCTTGAAGATTTATTGGCTAAGGCCATGGAAGACGGAATTATAGAAGATGCTGCACTAGCAGGAAGTACGGCAGATGTAGAGCTGTTTTTTAGAATCAGAGAAGATGTTCATGCATTGGTTTCTAGAATGAAGCACGACCAGCATTTCGACATTAGTTTACCCATAGCCGAGATAGGAAGAACCATTCATGAAATCACAGAGAAACTAAAAGATATTCCTGAAGTGGATTTGATTTTTCCGTTTGGCCATGTGGCAGATGGAAACATTCATTTTATGATAGGAAAGCAGAACGAGTCTGTCGATCTTAAAAAGAGAATAGACCACGTAGTATACTCTCCGCTGAAGGCTTTAGGAGGTTCAGTCTCTGCAGAACATGGAATAGGATTACATAAAAAAGACTACCTAGAACTTTGTAGAACTGAGGAAGAAATCCAACTTATGAAGCTACTGAAGAAATCTATGGACCCTAAGAATATTTTAAATAGAGGGAAGGTCTTATAACTTGGCTTAGACTGTGGTTTTAGTTCGAGTCATTGATAGGTTATTATCTGAAATTGGCTTCTAAATACATTGCTATAATTAAGAACATTCTCAAGTTATCTCATTCTCAATTCTTCAGATTAGACAACACTTTATTTTGTTTCTTTGTCTGCTGTATAAAAATTATCCTCACCCTGCATGTGGCATAAACTGGCTAGGTTCATCTTAACGTATCGTCTTCCTATTCTCATAGGAATAGCGCTTATAACCATAGCTTTAGGAACTCAGTTAGGAAATATTAGACTGAGTTATGATTATGCCAATCTTCTTCCGCCTAACGACCAAGCAGACATAGAGTTTAGAGAATTTAAGGAGCTTTTTGCAGAAGATGGAAATGTGATGGTAATAGGAGCAGATGATGCTCGGCTCTATGAGTTTGAGAACTTTAAGAAATGGTATGACCTCGGAGAAAACATTAAG
>CAZTVP010000199.1:0-5323 GCA_964616995.1 uncultured Comamonadaceae bacterium | reverse complement strand
ATCACGCACGTTAGACTGCGATTTTAGTAGAATTCAATTCACCCCTGATTTGATGCCCTCTGATATTATAGGAACTTCTATATTGAACATGAAGTCTTCAGAATTTGAATTCAGAAAAGGGCCCATTTTCAGTAACTTCATTCTGATAGATGAGATTAATCGTGCTCCTGCTAAAACTCAAGCAGCCCTCTTTGAGGTGATGGAAGAAAGACAGGTTACTTCTGACAGTACGACTTATAAATTAGACTATCCACTTTTTGTTATAGCTACGCAAAATCCAGTAGAACAAGAAGGAACTTACAAACTTCCAGAAGCCCAGCTAGATAGATTCTTATTCAAAATCAAGTTAGATTATCCTTCTTTGGAGGATGAAACGAAAATTTTGCACCGCTTTAGAGCAGACTTTAGCCAAAAACAGCTGAATAATGTGAATACAGTTCTGAAAGTAGAAGACCTGAAACGCTGTGCTTCAGTAGTAGAAGGACTGCACATTAGTGATGACATTTTAGCCTACATAGCCAAGCTCGTAAATAGCACTCGAAATAACGGTGACCTTTATTTAGGAGCGAGCCCAAGGGCATCTTTAGCCATTCTTAAAAGTTCAAAAGCTTTAGCAGCGGTGCGCGGAAGAGACTTTGTAACACCTGAAGATGTGAAGGCTGTGGCTATTCCTGTACTCAATCATAGAATTATACTTAGTGCCGAGAAAGAGTTAGAAGGGAAAACCACTGAAGAGGTTATCCAAGAGTTATCTGCCAAAATAGAAGTGCCTAGATAAACGTGAAGGCCTTTACAGAATACATATTAGGAATAATCTCAGGCATTAGAAATCTTTATCTGCACGCGAACCTGTTTATGGTAGGTTCAGTCATTATTCTTTTAATGGGAATTAGTTTCGCTATTCCTGAAGTTTGGGATTATGCCATATACGCTTGGTATGGTTTAGCAGCACTAGTTTTTATTCAGTTTATACTTCTCTTTCTTACAAATATCAATGTGAAAGCCCTACGGGTTCTTCCAGAGATTCTCTCCTTAGGAGATGAGCAGAAAATTCTGTTTAAAGTTACCAACCTTAGCCCCATTACACTCCGAATAACAGCTGTGGAAACCAGACCTTATCAGCTAGGAGTAAGAGATGCTAGTCATCAAGCCAAACTTAAAGCTGGACAGTCTGAACAGTTCACTTATTCTATTCGTCCTGTGAGCAGAGGTATTTATGTTTTTGGAGATACTTTCTTTTTCCTCAGAACATTCTTTCCATTAATAGAGCGCAGAATCATTCAACATACACATGAGGAACTCACTGTTTTTCCTTCAGTAATTCAGATGAGAAAGTTTGAGCTTTATGCCTCTAAAAGACTGTCTAATGATATAGGTGTAAAAAGAACGAGAAGACTCGGTCATGGTTCTGAATTCGAGCAGATTAAGCAGTATGTTCCGGGAGATGACCCTAGAACTATAAACTGGAAAGCCACTGCTAGAACAGGTCATATCATGACAAATCATTATCAAGAAGAAAAGTCTCAGCCGGTTTATCAGATATTGGACACGAGCAGGAATATGAAAATGCCGTTCAACCAGCTTACTCTCCTTGACCATTCCATTAATTCAGCACTGGCACTTTCTAATGTCATCTTGAAAAAAGGAGATAAAACTGGGTTAATCGGTTTTGATAAAAAGGTAAATTCATTTCTAGAAGCTAATAACAGTAGCTATCAGCTTAAAGCTATGCTTTCTAATTTATACAATCAGAAAATAAGCTCTTACGAACCTGATTATGAACTGCTTTTTTATCAAGTAAGGAAACACTTGACTAAGAGAAGTTTCTGTATCCTTTACACGAATTTCGAGAGTATTTATGCCATGGAGAGAGTGCTGCCACAGCTAAGAGCTATTAGTAAAAGGCATCTTCTACTCGTAGTACTTTTCGAGAACACAGAACTTTCATCTTTTAGTGAAGAAGGAGCTAAATCTCTGTATGATATTTACGAAAAAACACTAGCTAAGAAAGTGCTCAGAGAAAAGAAACTCATTCATGCTGAACTGGAAAGGCAAGGCATAATGAATATTTCTGTGACAGCGGAAACACTAACAGCTGATGTAATTAACAAGTACTTAGAAATCAAGTCTAGAGGAGCATTGTAAATGAAGGCAGCCACGGTCAAACAGCTTAAAGATGAATTAGCTCATAAAGAAAAGAAGGAGCTGATAGAAATCTGCCTGAATCTAGCCAAGTTCAAAAAAGACAGCAAGGAACTCCTCACCTATCTCTTATTCGAGGCGGATGATGAGCGGAGCTATATCCAAGGGATAAAAGAAGAAATGAAGGAAGAGTTTTCTCTTATCAATGTGAGTAGTTTTTACTTCATGAAAAAATCCGTACGAAAAATCTTAAGAACTCTGAAAAAGCAGATTAGGTATTCAAAGAAAACAGAAACAGAGGTGGAACTTCTTCTTTACTTCTGTTACCTGATGCGTCAGCTGAATCCGAGCATAGAACATCATACTGCGCTTCACAATATTTTCTTACGCCAACTGGCTATGGCTAAAAAGAAGATAAACATGCTTCATGAAGACCTGCAGTATGATTATCAGTTGGAATTGGAGGAAATCGAGTAACAAATAGTTTGAAGTATGAGGTTCGATGTTCTAAAATAACTATCAACTATTCAATTTTCTCAACTTTCAAATTACGTCCTGAATCATACTTATGTCTGGATTAGCTTAGCCATCAAATGGACATCCTAACCCACACCATAACAGGAACTGTGGCTGGCACATTGGTAGCCGCCTATTCTAGAAGACCACTGAAGTATCGTCTAAAAATAGTATTGGCAGGAACTATAGCAGGAGCTTTTCCTGATTTAGATGCTTTGAGCCTTTGGTCAGGGTTTGACAATACTATAGGCTCTTGGCTGGGATTACCAAAAGGCAGAAGTATTTACTTTGGAAAATACTGGTATTCTCACCATGCGGCTTTTCACTCTTTATTTATGGCTTTTCTAGTTCCGCTCCTCTGGTGGTTTATAGGTGGCTTAGTAAACAGAAGCAGTAATAAACTGAGCTACAGACTCAGAAATAGATGGACGGTGAACAAGTTAGGAATGTTCGCTTTTACGCTTGGTTATGCTCTACATTTAATACAGGATATGATAACTCCCAGCGGTTCTTGGGGCGGAGTGCGGTTGTTTTTTCCTATGCAAGAATATTACGGAGGCTGGGGAAAAATTTGGTGGTGGAATAATTATGACCTTTTCCTCATAGTAGCTCTAGTGGCCACTATCAACCTAATAGTAGTGCTCATCAATCGTAAAAAAAGAGAAATCTGCAGTGTAGTTTTTGGAGTTGGAGTATTGACTTTCGCGGTGCAATTATGGCTCCGCCCCACCAACTTTAACGGTTCTAATTTGGGCGTTTTCTCTTCAAAAGAATCCAAATCCAAATCTATTCAGAAGGAAATTCTACCTAAGGCCGTCTATAAGAAAATGGAAGATTTCGATAATAGTATGAATTTGAATTTTTGAACCCTTGAATTCAGTAAAGAAAGACTGTTACTTTCTCTTTTCGTACACATTAAACGGCAGCTCCCACTTAAACCGAATAGCTAATAATCGAACTAAAATCACCACCGATATGGCTAGAATGATGGATACATTGATAGGAAGATACCTTTCAGAAATTAAAAAGACTAGTGCTCCTGCTAAACAAGCCGAAGCATACACTTCTTTTCTGAAGATAAGAGGAACTTCATTAGCCAGTACATCTCTTAGAATACCTCCAAAAACAGCACTAACCACTCCCATGAATGCAGCTACTGCTGGAGAAAGACCTACTGCCAGTGTTTTTTGAACTCCTAGTACCGTAAATAAACCTATTCCCAAGGTGTCAAATATGAAAACGCTCTTTCTCCATTTTTGAATAGTGGACTTGAAAAAATAAACCACTGGTACAGCACTCATTATTAAGATAAGGTAAAGCTCATTTTTCATCCAACTCACTGGAGTAATCCCTATCAGAATATCTCTGAGCGTTCCACCTCCTATAGCGGTTACCATGGCCAGAATGATTACACCGAAAAAATCGAACTTCTTTTCTACCCCTATCAATACTCCACTGATAGCAAAAACAAGCGTACCGAAGTAATCTATAAACAAGAAAATCTCATTCATGAGTTATTCATTTCTAATTTCAAAATTAGTTTTTAGCCATTTCCGATTTCTAAAATCATTAATATTTAGTTTTGACAACTTAGATGACACAGCACAATCCTAACATATTGGTTCGACTTCCTAACTGGTTAGGAGATGTTATTATGTCTGTCTATTTCTTAAATGAGCTACACAGCACTTATCCTACTCATGCTATTCATGTTATAGCTAAAAAAGGTTTAGAACCTGTTATAGAACCCTTGAGCTTCATCCGCCAGATTCACACCTATGATAAAGGTGCTTACGGTGGCCTTCTTGGACTTAGAAAATTTGGACTTGAACTTAAAAAAACTACTCGGTTTGACTATTTCTTTTGCTTGCCTAACTCTTTTTCCTCCGCATGGATGGGTTTTTTCAGCGGTGCAAAACACAAAATCGGATATGCCACAGAAGGACGTTCATTCCTATTAACCAAGAGAATACAACCTCATGAAGAGCACCGTGTTCTTACATATTTAAGGTTACTAGGTGAAGAGAAAACCATTGCACCGCAGGATAATTTTAAAGCCATTCTAGATGATTACAATGACTTTAAACAATCCTCATTGATTCAGAGTCAATCTGATTCTAAAATCATTCTAGTCAATTTCAACTCCGAAGCTTTTTCTAGAACCATGCCAGTAGGAAAAGCTGCGGAGATTATTTCTGACCTTTCTTCTAATGGAAAGTCCACTTTTTATCTTAGTGGAACTGGGAAAGATGAATCTTATGTGAATTCCATAATAGAGAAATCGATAGAGAAAGGCGCTCTAAAAGAACACTTGGTTTCTTTAGCCGGTAAAACTTCATTAGAAGAGCTCTTATCGGTCATAAAGTCAGTAGATTCAGTACTCACAGTAGATTCAGGGATAGCACATGTGGCTAATTTATTGGGTAAAAAGACAGTAGTTCTATTCGGTGCAGGAGATGAAAATAGTACCAGTCCATTCCTTAAGAAAGACCTCAGCATCTTGAGAGTTCAAGATCTGGCTTGTGCTCCATGTGTATCTAATTCGTGCATTTATGATTCTCCTAAATGCTTACTTCAGCTTCAAAATGAAATACTAATAACTAAGCTACTTGAGTCTGAGTAAATGATTAACGGGAGATTTTCTCAACTATTTATCTAAACTTTT
>CAZTVP010000198.1:3598-5324 GCA_964616995.1 uncultured Comamonadaceae bacterium | reverse complement strand
CACCTACAGCATTTCCTCAGTATTTTTCTAAAATAGTAGAGAGTGCTGACGGCAATTATGTAGCTGGGGGAATTCACTATGAAATTCTAGAATCTCCTTCTGAAGAAGATGGCACATTTAATGAAAACGGCTGGTTAGTAAAAGTAAGTTATGAAGGAGAAGTGATGTGGGATAGAAAGTATTCTTTCGTAACCAGTCCAGATGACAGTCATACCCTTAATGATTTAAAAGCTACCTCTGATTGTGGGTTTATATTCTGCGGAGAGGCTACAGATGGTGAGCTTGGCACTCCTTTTTCTGAAGGCCCAGCCCAACAAGGCTGGCTAGTTAAAGTAGATGAATACGGCTGCTTGGTAGAAGGCTGCCAGTTATTTGATTCTATCCAAGAACCCACTCTACCAGAAGAAATCATTTTTACTTTTAGCCCAAATCCAGCCAGTGATTTTTTAAACATCTACCAAGGCCAACAAGTATCACCCACTGCCATATATGAAATTCATAACTACCGAGGTCAGCTCATAGACACCTTCCCAGCCGCAGAATGCCGCACCACCATGATGCTGGATGTGTCTTCCTATGCTGCAGGGCAGTATGTGCTAAGTTTGAGAGATGGAGATGAGCTTTTGCAACGTGAGAAAGTGATTATTGAGTAGTTCATCAGAATCGGGGCTTGCGCCTGCGCTGAAGCTTCTGCGTAAGCGTTCGATATAATTTGCTGACGCAAATCACTCAGCCACCTACATTGGCGGTTTTATAAAAAGACTTATTGTAAAGATGGGTTGAACGGAGACTGAGTGCCGACTGTTAAGGAGGTGTATCGAAGGCGGAGTGGGTTTTACATGACGATTTCCAAATTGGAAATAATAAAAGTGAAAGTGCTACCAAAAAGCAATAGAGATTTGCTCTGCCAAATCGTAAATCGTCCCTCTAAAATCGTAAATCATCATCATCTTACCACAAACTGCTCAACAGAGCGTCCAGCATCCGAGTGGTTTAGAATAATGATATAACCTCCACTGCTTAAATTCAAATCAGTATTCAGCTTTTTAGCGTTGACTTGAGAATTCCATACGAGTTTACCACTAATGGTATAAATCTCTGCTGAAGAAATCAGTTGGTCAGATTCTACTGAGAACGCTTCACCTTCATGAAGTGGATTTGGATAAAGTTTGATATCCGCTACAGTGGCGTTTTGTTCACCTATAGACTGTACAAAGACACTTGCTGACTCTTCAGCTATTAGAACTGGGTCGGCTCCTTCTTGGTCGTACATTTCTCTGAATGAATCTATTTCTGGAGTAGAGAACATGAACATTTCTTCATTCCATTTAGGTGGAACAGATTGGTAATATACTCGAGCGGTTACTTCTACATTTCCTTCAAAACCGTTCATAGGAGCTTTATAAATGATACGGTCGGTTCCGCTTCCTTCTATATCATTTTCATAATTGAAATCTAAATCCATAAGGGCGTTACCTGCCACTATGGTAGTGTCGTACACTGGATGGGCCGTAGAGAATCCTTTAGGAACTAATCTGTTGTCCTTGAGATATTCATCAGCTCGTTCTAGAACTGTGGTAGGGTCTCCATTCACATCAGCCATCACCATTTCATAAATCTGAACTTGGTCTTCATCAGTGATTTTCATGTAGTGAGGTTCATAATTTTCATCATGACCTTCTACTTCATAATCGTTTCTAATAGCTCCGGAATGGAAAAGCGTATC
>CAZTVP010000198.1:0-3588 GCA_964616995.1 uncultured Comamonadaceae bacterium | reverse complement strand
TGATTCATCTTCTACTAAAAACTCTATAAAGGCTCTACGTGCTGGATAACCACTTGGGAATTTATGTCCAGTCAGATTGGTTAGCAATAGTTCAAAAGCCACTGAATCATCATCTGCACCAAGCTCAGTTAATTCTAATTCTAGGGTTTCGTTGGTCAGGGTATTCATAGTTCGCTGGATGACCGCATCAAACTGTTCATCCGTAGCAGAAATGCCTAGCTCTTCTTTTCTGTTTTTCATGAGTTCTAACATGAACGTATTTCCACCTACCATAAAGTGCTGTCCGTAAGGAGTTCTTGGTTGAAGAAAAGCGTAGTTGGCACTTATAACTATAGGGTCGTCAATTCTAGGGAAGTGGCATGTTTGACACTCTTGGTTCTCTGGGCCTTCTTCAGCATACACGCTGTTAAGCCATTCGTGATAAGTAGACTGTTCTACAAAGGTATTTCCAGTGTAATTTCCGTCTAAATCCACAGTATTGGTAATCAGCGTGTGACAGCTGGCACATAGTTCACTTTTTTCTACGTGCTCTCCATACACCGGCTCGAACCCTACGAAAGAAGTCATGGGCTGAGAAAATATTGGAGCATCTCCTGCGGCTCCGTAAGGGCCATAAATCGTATCTGGAGAAAAGTTCATCTCTCCCGAGAAGATGTTTCCTATGTTCACATCGCTCATAGCGTGGCATGAGTTACAACTTACACCGTCTAATCCTAAACTATCTGTGGCTAAATCAGCCATACTATAATGCGTGGCTCCATGGTCAAACCGAGCTCCATAATGTCCCATTGGAGCGTGGCAACTTGTGCACTTGTCTTCTAACTCCACCGCATGACTTGGATTAACGGAAGTCTCGTGACTTACCTTAGCTTTCCAGAAAGGGTCTTTGGCACTATTGGCCATCATGGTGGCTCTCCATTGGTCGGTAGGGTTCACATCTGTTCCTTCACCATCTATAAATGCCAGTCCATTCGGGTCGAATCCATGACATCCCTCACATAATCCAGAACCTGCAAAGAATCCTTCACCATCACCGATAGGTAAATTGATATCATTTCCACCTTGGGCAAGCATGGCTTTAATCTCCTCTTTTGTATGATAAGGAGTACTAATCTGAACAGGTTCAGGAACTTCCACAGACATGAGCACTGCTGACAATGCAGCCAATAATCCAAGGGTGATATAAAGCCTAGATGATTTCATAGATAAATGTGTGCTTTTTACAAAAATAACAGCCACTACCCGAACGCCCTGTGATAACTATCACGAAAATTTTGGACTTTAGTTCGGTAGTTGGAAAGTTGCTTAGTTTGAAAGTTGGGGAGTTATGGAGTTTCATCTTGACTTCGAACCTCAAACCTCGAATTTTGGTCACTGAGCGCAGCGCAGCGGAGTCGAATGTGCAAACCGAAAGCATAGAATCTCGAACTATTCAACAAACAAAATTTCCTCCACAACCACTCTACCAATCTCCGCGTTCAGTTCACCCATCATTTTAGACTTTTCTATGGTGATTTCTTGTGCTATTACTGAGCTTTCCATTTTTACCCGAAGTACAGTTCCACTCAGGTACAGCGACTTAGTTTTAGAGCTGATGTAGGTTCCCATTACTTTTTGCCACGCTTTTTCTACTTCCACCAGCTGATATTTCTTATCGTGCCTGTAGATTTTTAGGAATTGGTCTATGACATCCTTTAATGGACGCTGGTTATGGTCATTACTCATTCGGCTCTATTTTTCCTTCGCTAACTATAAACTCGTTTAAAGTTACGTCTAAGTCCTTGAATAATGCTGATGCTCTTTTTTCATCCGTATCTGTAATAAAGATTTGTCCGAACTTTTTCTCGCTTACAAGTTCCATCAGAAGTTTCACTCGGTTTTTATCCAGCTTATCGAAAATATCGTCTAGCAGTAGAAAAGGTTTGTGACCTGTAGCTTGTTCTATAAATAGGGACTGAGCTAGTTTGAGTGCTATTAAAAAGGTCTTTTGTTGTCCTTGTGAGCCAAACTTCTTGAGTGGATACTCATCCAATAAAAAGGAAAGGTCGTCCTTATGAATTCCCACAGTGGTTCGGGCGGTTAGACGGTCTTTTTGCACCGCAGCAGAAAATTGACCTTCTAAATCATCTCCACATGTGCTCACATAAGTTAGTCCAACTTTTTCACTTCCTCCGTTTATTTTCTGATTTAGTTCTTGGAACCATGGAGTGAATTCACTGATAAAATTCTGACGTTTCTCATAAATTTTTTGATTGAGGTCTATGAGTTGAAAATCGTAAATCTCCAGAGAACTGGGGTCAAATGTTCTTTCTGTCTGAAAATGTTTTAAGAGCCTGTTCCGCTGGTTGAGAACACGCTTGTACTTGACTAAATCATTCAAATATGCCTTGTCATACTGAGAGATAATGCCGTTCACGAATTTTCTCCGAATCTCGCTTCCTTCCTTTATCAAGTCCTCATCTGTAGGAGAAATCATCACCGATGGGTATAAGCCTATGTGGTCAGTGAGCCTCGGGTACTCCTTCTTATTCCGTTTGAAAGTCTTCTTGGTCTTTCTGCTTACCGCACAGCTAATAGTGTCGATCTCATCATTCTTGGTAATCTTAGCTTTGAGCAGAAACGCTTCTTGGTGATGGTTTATGTTCTGATAATCAGCGGCATTAAAGTAGCTTTTACACATGCTGATATAGCGAATAGCATCCAGTACATTCGTTTTCCCTTCTCCGTTTTTACCTGAAAAACAGTTCACTTCAGCACCTAGTTGAACATTCTCATCTAGGATATTTTTAAAATTATGAAGCTGTAAAGACTCTAAGTTCACAGGTGATTAATTGTGTGAAAAATTCTGAAACCAAAAGTAGTTTAAAAGTCCAGTAGATAAGGTTTATGTGAATAAATTGGGAGCAGAAGTATAGAAGCAATTTAATCAGAAAAACGGCTAGGATTCGCCCTAAACATTTGATGGATAAACCTTTGTGTATGCATTAATAAAATAGCTATTTTTGCACCTCAATTTTTTAGAGCAAAATGGCGAAGCAAAATTCAGAAGAAACGATACTTGACGTACAGGAAGTTTACACTAAAACTGAACTATTTATAGAGAATAACAAGAAGACTTTACTTGGGATTCTAGGTTTAATCATAGTGGCTATTCTAGCATTCTTTGTGTACAATAACTTTGTTAAGATTCCTGCGGTGCAAAGCGCAAATGAAGATGCTTACATGGCTGAAATGTACTTCATGATGGATTCATTAGAGTCTGCTCAACAAGGTGGGGACCTTTTCACAGGTTTAGAAGATATAGCTGCTGACCATGCTGGAACTCCAGTAGGAAAAAGAGCTAATTACCAGTTAGGAATTATCAATAGAGATAACGGAGACTTCGAAGCAGCTTTAGAAAACTTCAAAAATGCCAATTTCGATAGTCCTCTACTTTCTACTATGGTTAACGGAAACATCGGTGACTGTTTAGTAGAAATAGGTGCCTCGTACGAAGAAGGGCCAGATGCAGATGCTAAGTTCAAGGAAGCTTTACCTTACTTCAAAAAAGCAGCTAACAGTTCAGTAGATGAAGTTTCTACTATGCTT
>CAZTVP010000197.1:375-5327 GCA_964616995.1 uncultured Comamonadaceae bacterium | reverse complement strand
AAAGGTGCATAATCAAACTCATGAGTGAATGTACTAACGTCATAAAATGCCCCATCACTGAGCTGCCAGTCATAAATGCATTCTGGACAATCTGTTTGATTAATAGCTAAAAACGAGTAAACTTGATCTTCTATTTCAGTGAAAGAAAAATCTGAGTTGACGTCATAAACCTCTACGAAAAAATCTTGACTCTCTGACTGTTCACACTGGTCATAAGCACTCATGGTAAAAGTTTCACTCAGTATAGGCGCTGCATCTAGAATACTATTTGAAGAACTAGCCTGTCCCCCTGTCCAATCGTATGATAAAACTCCACTACCACCAGAGGCTTGAGCTATTAGCTGAATTTCAGTTCCTTCACAGATAGAAAGGTCTGTAATATCCTCTAAAAGGATTGGTTCTAATACTATATCTATTTCTGTATAAGCCTCTGCGGTGTTTCCGCATCCGGCATCTCCTGTTAATTCTAGTATAGTACTGTTTAAAGACTGATAAGTAATATCTGTTTCATTTAAAATGGATAGATCATCTTGAGGAGTCCAGGCATAAGCTACGTTCATATCATAATTAGAAGAGGCGGTAATTCCGAATTCTGTAAGACAATCTCCTGTTAGCACTTCCGGAATATCTAAAACGAGAGGCTCCATCACAAGTAGAATTTCTGCTTGGTCGGATGTGTTCTGACCACATAGGTCTTCTACTAAAAGATTCACGCTTGTGTTCTCCTCTACGCTTATGGTAAAGGTTTCATCTTGTCCTATGACATTTCCATCTTCATCAGTCCATGTGTAAATAAGAGGTTGAACAGCGGATATTATTTCCGGTGTTAAAGTTACCTCTTCTAAACATGCACCTGTCTGATCTTCCAGCGGTGCAATTACCAAATCCTGCGCTGGAGTGACTTCTATATTTATGTTCTCAAAAAAGAATCCTCCACAATTATCACTTACATTTAAATTTATAGACATGTCTTCTGTAATGTCTAACTCTAATGTTTCGTCTTCTCCTAGTAAAGAAAAATCAATCTGATCAAACCAACTGATAAAGAATGGTGCTTCTCCAGTAATTTCTGGTTCTAATGTAAGAGGTCCTGGGCAGACTTGATAATTATTTTGAATAGTAACACTAAATGGTTCGATAGTAAATTCAGGAATGATAGAAGCTTCTGCTGTAATTCCACAACCATCAGTTACTTGTGCTATAATTTCTTCTGCAGAACTATCAAATAGGAATAAATTAGACCCGAAACCTAAGCTATTCCCATCTTGGTCAAGCCATTCATAGGAATAATCTCCATCACCTCCTGTAGCCGACATATTTAAGTCTTCTGCAAACCAGTTACAATCTATCGTGAACTCTTCAGGGGTAGCATTTACTTCTAAGTCTGGAAAATCTGCTACGTTAACATTGATGCCTGTACTTACGGTAGAAGCTAAACAAGTATCACTTAGGGTAACTGTGTAAAGCGTGGATTGGTCAGGAGAAACTAAGATGCTAGGCGTAGTTTCGAATGTATCCCAATTAAAAACAAAACCACCAGAACCTCCTTCTATTATAGGTTCTATTTCTACTTCACCACCTGAACAAATATCAGTGTCGTATCCATTGATGATAGGAGGAGTACTTTCTGTAATCGTGAACTCAAAAGTGGTAGGAATGCTAGTTCCTTCGCATACAGCTACACTTTCTAGCTGTAAAATTACGGATTCAGGACCCTCCGTAATTCCATCCTCGAAGGCATCCACTAAAAATGATATTTCATCTTCTCCAGGTTCAAATGTTATGGTCTCAGGTAAAACATTATAGTCAATTCCATTCTGAGCTTCACCTTCATACGAAATATTTACCGTAAATGGTAAATTACTATCGATAGCGTCTGGTCTTCTGAAAATTAAATTAGATATTCCGCATTCTTCATTCATTACCCCATCTTCATTCGTAGCTTCTATTTCTAGTTCTACTTGAACTGCAAGGTTTGAGGTTAAACTTCCTGCTCTTAAAATGATGGCAGAATCGAATATCCCATCTACTTTATCAGCTATAAGAAATTTTAAGTGATACGTTTCTCCACAAACTAACCCTCCTTTAGATGCAGTTAATCCAGTGGTATAGGCATCATATTCTACCACTGTTATATCATCTGTTTGTGGTTCACCTGGCTGTCCTTCTCCGTTACTCACTAGGTATTCACAATTCACGCATGGACCTTCATCGTTTTGACCATTGTTTATAGATATATTTGAAACTCCTTCTCCGGTTCCAGGAACTATGGCTATATTCTCTGCGTTGTCTGAGAATGGCCCGTTTATGTCTGGTCCACTTATTAATAGAGCAAAAACATCGAATGGTCCTGAATCAACTGTGTAGAAATGATATTCTTCTGATGCCCATATATAATCAAACCAAACAGAATCTCCTAGTGCTACAAAATCAAATTCTAATAAAGCCACATCATGATAGTCACCTACAGTAGGAGAAATTAAGTCTAGATCAGCATTTCCGACTGGTCCTAAGAACATGTCTGTCCCAGTACCACCACCAGAGTTAGGTCCTTCAGCATTAGCTACATCACCTGTAGAAAGAATAATTCCACTGTTGAAATCAAGTCCACAATCCACACAATCAAATGTGCCAATTTGAGTCCCTTCACCTTCATAATTCAATTCACTTATGGTTACGTTTTGTCCTAGTAATGTTTGCATAGCGTCAAGCGGGGTTACCGCATTATCCACGGTGATCTGACATTGCGCAGCTAAACATCCCGACCATAGGCCTATGGTAATTATGAATCTCAATAGACTTTTCATTACAATTAAGGTTTAGTAGTGTGAAGGTACTATTTCTGTTTTAAAGTCAAACTTCCTTCATGGTTCGATTTACCTGAGCACTAACACGGTTCCTTTTTCTACTTTCGAATCAAAATTAAATGACTCGTATTCTAGCAAATAGGAATAAGCTCCATTAGGTACGTAATGGTCTCTTCCTAAGAAACTTCCATCCCAAGGATTATTAGTTCGGGTGCTTTCATAAACCAATTCTCCCCACCTGTTAAAGACACTCATCTTAAATTTTCTTACTCCTTTCAAGTGATAATCCCATACGTCATTAACTTGATCATTATCAGGAGTGAATGCATTAGGTATATAGAACAGAGGTGGTATATCCACAGATGCGCTATAAGTGGCAGAACAACTTTCAGGAGTGGATACAGTAAGTTCCGCACCTGCTATACCTGAGAACTCGAATAGATGCAGTGGTGCTATTTCCTGCGAATCATTCCCATCCGTAAAAAGCCACTGAAAAGAGCATTCTAAACAATCTTCTTCAGTAGGTGTGAATAGGTATTCATCTGTACTAAATCCTATCTCATCTATAGTGAAGGTTGGATCTAGATCTTGAACAGTTACTTCGACTTCTGCTATAGCTTGATTCTCACACACATCACTTACCACTAAAGTGAAAACTTCATTACTAAATGGAGTTTGAGTAATGGGATTGTCTATGATTTCTTGATCTTCTGTATTCCAGGTAAAAGCTAATGGACCTGTTCCACCTGTGGCCAGTCCATTCAGAAAGACTTGACCACCGAAACAGATGGTGGTATCTGGACTAACCTGAACAGTAATAGGTGATGGGATTATGGTGATTTCTGTTTGAGAACTTGCTATATTTCCACATCCGGCATCTCCGGTTAATGTTATGATTCCATCAGTATTGGACAGATAATGAGCTTCTATAGAAGACTGAATATCGAGATCTTCATCTCCTTCCCAGGTGAAGATAGGATCTTGACCATAGTTAGAATTAGCTATTATTTCGAAGTTAGTTAAACAGTCTCCCTCTAACGATTCTGGAATATCAAGCACCAGTGGCTCCATTACTAGAAAAGCATTAACTTCTACTTCTGTAGACTGGTTACATTCATCTAATACTGTTAATGTAATCAACTCATCCTGTTCTATAGAAAAAGATAAATCTAAGGAATTAGCATTTATATCACCATCTTCTGATTCCCATTGATAGCTATAAGGAGGGACTCCAGAATTCACTTGTGCCTCTAGCATTATTTCTTCTAAGCATCCTCCAGAAACGTCTTCTAACTGCTCTATTTCTAGCGGAACTGGGGCGTTCACTGTGATCTGGATAGTTTGAAAATCAAAGCCTCCACAGTTATCACTCGCATTTAAGGATAATGTCATGTCCTCAGTTACATCTAATTCTAATGTTTCTTCCTCTCCAATAAGGGAGAAATCCGATTGATCAAACCAGCTTATAAAAAAAGGTGCTTCACCAGATATATCTGCATCTATAACCAGTGACCCTGGACAGACTTCGATTTCAGTAGGCACGTTTAACTCAAAGGGGACGATTTGAACATCAGGAGTAATAATTGCGTTAGCTACAGTACCGCATCCATCTGTTACCTGAGCTACTATTTCTTCTACTGTATTATCGAATAAAAACAAATTACTTCCGAATCCTAGATTATTTCCGTCCTGATTCAACCACTGATAACTGTAAGTTCCATCTCCACCAGCGGCAGACATATTTAGATCTTCAGCGAACCAATTACAATCTATGGTAAAACTGTTAGGTGTAGCATTTACAGTTAACTCTGGAAACTCTGCTACTGTTACGGTAATGTCTGTGGCGTCAGTGGTCACTAGGCACGTATCACTTAATGAAACAGAAAAGACTGTAGTGGCAGCAGGTGAAACGGTAATGCTTTGTGTAGTTTCCATTGTATTCCATTCATAAAGGAATCCACCTGACCCACCTTGTACAATAGGTTCTATTTCTACTTCTCCTCCTGCACATATATCTACTTCATATCCCTCTACCACTGGAGGAGTGCTTTCTGTAATAGTAAACTCAAAAGAAGTAGGAATGCTAGCACCCTGACAAACAGCTACACTCTCCATTTGTAGAATTACTGATTCTGGTCCCTCTGT
>CAZTVP010000197.1:0-365 GCA_964616995.1 uncultured Comamonadaceae bacterium | reverse complement strand
TACCATCTTCAAATGCATCTAAAGTAAACGCTATTTCATTTTCACCTGGATTAAATACAATGGATTCTGGCAGTTCTGTATAATCTACACCGTTTTGAGCGGTACCTTCATACTGTATGTTAACGGTGAATGGAAGACTGCTATCTATAGCTTCTGGACGTATAAATGTAAGGGTAGATAACCCACACTCTTCATTCATAACTCCATCTTCATTAGTAGCTTCTATCTCTAAATCTACTTGAACTGAAAGATTAGACGTTAAACTTCCAGCCTTCAGAATTATAGCAGAATCAAAAATCCCATCTACTTTATCCGCTATTAGCATTTTTAGATGATAGGTCTCTCCACAAACTAAGCCTCCCTTA
>CAZTVP010000196.1:0-5328 GCA_964616995.1 uncultured Comamonadaceae bacterium | reverse complement strand
TCTCATACTGTTAGATGAAGCCCCTGTCTATAACTCATCTCACTTACTTGGCTTTTTCTCTGTTTTTAATCCAGATGCGGTTAAGAATGTAAAGCTGATAAAAGGAGGAATCCCTGCAGAGTACGGAGGAAGATTGTCATCCATTTTAGATGTTAGAATGAAAGATGGTAACAAGAAAGAATTCTCTGGACAAGGAGGAATTGGAACCATCTTTAGTAGGCTAACACTCGAAGGACCAATAGCGAAGGACAAAGCATCATTTATAGTGGCAGGAAGAAGGTCCTACATAGACATTTTAGCTAAGCCTTTTCTAGGTGAAGATTTCAAGGATACTAAATTCAATTTTTATGATTTAACTGGGAAAATAAACTGGAGATTGAATGAAAATAATAACCTATTCATTTCTGGATATAGCGGAGGTGATGTAGTAGGCCTAGATTTCTTTGACTTCTCATGGGGAAACAACACTGCTACGGTAAGATGGAACCACATCTTTAATAACAAGGTGTTTATGAATCTAACTGGAGTTTACAGTGATTATCAGTATTCTTTTAATGTAGAAGACGATGGAGATATATTCAACTGGAGTTCTAGAATTCAAAATGTAAAAGGAAAGCTTGACTTCTCATACTTTGCTAACTCTAGAAACACAATCAAATTCGGTTTAACCAATACCTATTATGATTTCATTCCAGCTCAGGCAGATTTCGCCAGTGGAGGAGGGGAACCACAAGATATTTCTTTGGATAAAAAATATTCTTTCGAAAGTGCTGCCTTCGTTCAAAATGAACAAAAGCTAACAGATAAAATAACACTCCAGTATGGTCTTAGATACTCTCTGTATAACTATATGGGAGGAAGAAATGTTTATACGTTAGGGGAAAGAGATCCACTAGGAACTCAGGCACCGGTTATTGAAACAGATTCTACAACTGGGAGATGGGACGTAGTTTCAACCTACGGAAATTTCGAACCGAGATTTGCAGCTAATTTCACTATTAACGACAGCTCTTCTATAAAAGTGAGTTATAATCGTATGGCGCAGTATGTCCACCTTCTGAGTAATACAGTGGGAGCTTCTCCAATAGATTTATGGACTCCCGTTACAAATAATTTGAAACCATCAGTGGCAGACCAAGTTGCTTTAGGTTATTTTAGGAATTTCAAGAATAATACTTATGAGTTTTCTGCTGAAGCTTACTACAAGACCACGCAGAACATAGTAGATTATGTGAATGGAGCTGATTTGTTTTTTAATGACGCCATAGAAACAGAATTATTAGAAGGAGAGGCTAGAGCTTACGGACTTGAACTCTACTTGAAAAAATCAAAAGGAAATTATACAGGTTGGATTTCATACACCATCAGTAAATCTGAAAGAAGAGTAGAGGGAATCAGTAATTCAGATTGGTTCAACAATAGATATGACCGACCACATAACTTCAATATAAATATCAGCAGAAATATTTCTGAGAGAACATCTGCTAGTTTAAGTGTTACCTATGCTTCAGGAACTCCTACTACCTTTCCTACCAACAGGCTGGATGTTCAAGGATGGATATTACCTCATAATACAAATGATGACCGTAACGCTTTTAGAGTCCCTGCTTATCACAGAGCTGATGTGGGTGTGACCATTAAAGGAAAAGAAAAAGAAAATTGGCAGGGAGAATGGGTTATTTCAGTTTACAATCTATACAACAGAAGAAATCCTTACTTGTTCTATTTTGAACGTAATGAGGATAATCCTAATCAAACTCAAGCGGTACAGTATTCAGTCGTGGGGTCATTCATACCAGCAGTAACTTATAACTTTAACTTCTAAGAGATTTATCATGAGATTTTTTAATATATACGGCATATCAGTAATCATAGTTCTAGGCATGTCTAGTTGTTTAGATGTAGTAGAAGTTAGCTTGGACGAAGGAGTTCCACAGTTACATGTAGATGCATTCTTAACTGATATTCATAACCCAGAAGTGGTTCTTTCGCTTACTCAAGAGTATTTTGATGCTTCAGAAACGAATTTTGTTTCAGATGCTCAAGTGACACTTTCTGATGGTGATACTACTTACACTTTAGTATTTGAAGATAACGCTTACAGATATGACACTCCGCTAGTAGGGGAAGTGGGAACTACCTATACATTGAACATAGAATATGATGGGAATGTCTATGAAGCTACTAGTATTACTCAACCAGTAACTCCTTTAATGGACGACTCGCTGACTTATGAGTTTGAAGAAGGAGCATTTGGTTTTGAAGGTGGATTTTTAGCAGAAGTAAGAGCGTATGATATAGAAGGGAGAGAAGATTATTATTGGATTAGGCATTTCAGAAATGACACTTTAATTCTCGATCCAGAGGCGCTTATTTTGGCCAAAGACGCTGCCTTCGGAGGAGAAGGAACTGATGGGGCTTTATTCATTCCCCCTATAAGACAAGCTGTGAATGATTTTACAAGACTTTATAGCCCTGGAGAAAATCTAAAAGTAGAAATCTGGAGTATAGAAGAAAACACTTGGCAGTATTTAAACGAAGTACTCGAACAGTCGAGCATAGGTGGCGCCTTAGCTATTATTTCACCTCCTACCTATAATCTAAGAACCAATATCACTAGAGTTTCTGGAGACGGAGAATTTCCAGCATTAGGTATGTTTAGCGTTTCTAAGGTCAGCAGAAACGAAGTAACTTTCGAGGATTAACCAGCTATATACTTAAGACCAACATTAAAAGTATTTCCTAATCCTGCATTCTGTGACCTCCAGAAGTTGGTATATAGAAGCTCTATGTTAAATCGTTTTCCGAATTGATATTTAGCTCCTAATCCACTGGCGGTATAATTGGCAGGTGAGGTTATAGCGTCTTCATTACTTAAATCTAAGTCATATCTGAACCTAGGAACATGCTCCGTATTCACGTAGAAGGTAATTTTATCCGAAGGGAAATAACTCAAGAAAACCTTAGCTGGTAAATCCACAGCAGAGGTTTGCCCATCGTTCTTCTTAAATCTAAAAAGCATTTCTACAGCAGAAAACAGTTGAAAATCTCCAAATGTCTTGTCATAGAAAAACTGATTCCACCAGATATATCTGTCCCAGTCTAAGAAGTAACGGTTGTCTGATGGGTTTTCAGCTCCGCTCACGCCTTCAGGTGTTTCTGTAGTAGGGAGCGAAAATGTAGTTTGATAAGAAAAATTAGAAACTTGTTTAAACGGTTGAACTCTTAATCTCAAACCTACACTTGCTAATCCCACTCTTGTGCTATCATTATTCCTGTAATCAAAAGCTCCTAAGAAAGAACCTGCACTTAAATCTCTTCTTCTGGCACTTGATTTCATGTTCAAATCAACTCCTACATTAAACCTCCCAGACTTACTGGCCCCGTATGTAAGTTGAAGCAAGTGAGTAACGAAGGTTTCTCTAGAATCATTGAACTGTTCACCCATCCAGTTTACCTTGGTTTGAGTGTAAATCGTATTAAAAAGGGTATAATCTATTTGTCCTTTCTTCAAAAGACTACCACCAGTAAACGTTTGTAAGTTGAACTCCTCGTTATTACTTGAACTTTGAGATGTAGATGATGATACGGATGAGTTTGATGAATCTAAAGGCTTTCTGGAAATATCATTCAATCTCCAGTCGTATGGATAGTAAGAGATTTTAGCGTTTTCTGCCATAGGCTTGTTTCTGTATAGATTCACCCAGGTAGTCAAGTTTTTCTTCCCTCCGAAGTCATCTGTAAACCACTCGAATATTTGCGAGAATTGGGCTGCGTTATCGGTTGAATTATACTTTACGAACCATCCATTATTAAGTGCTGTTTTTACACGAGCATCTAATAGTTCATCCTTATTCTTTACAGTAAAGGCTTGAGGCGCTAGCCTTGGACAACCTAACGCACCACATACCAGCGCAAAGTGATGTCTAGCATCCATATATTCTGGACGCAATAATTGGTTTTCTATGTAATCCAACGTCCAGTTGTTTCCACCTAGATTAAACTCAGTCCTATCAAAGAATCCTGAAATATCTAGCGGGCTATTGATAGGAAAACTCTTGACTATCTGGTCTATTACGAAGATGTTGTAGGCATTTATAAGTAGGACTTCTCTTTGGTCTTTGTTTAAGGAAGATAAATCTATAGTGCTTAAACTAGAGACAATTTCATTCAGTTGATTAGGGCTAGCTTTTAGCTGTGTGTAATCTATAAATCCATCAGATACATGAGTGGATAGAAAAGAATTTGTTTCCGCTGTTAGGTCTTCAAATTGGGAGTGAAGAACAGAAAAACTAGAAAAGAAAATCAAAATAGATATCGTAAAACTTCGCATGTTCATGGTTATTGAACTCAAATAAAACATAAACCTATACAGTTCATGGCTCTAATATCCTACCTAGAATTGGATTCTCTTGAAATCGATAATAGGAATAATCATTTTAGTAAAGCTACCTTTGCACCGCGAATGAAAAAGCACCTCATACTAATCATAATTCTGTCCTTAGGATTAACGACCAAGAGTCAAGTGGTGGTGGAAACCATTAATTTTTATGGTGAGACTAAGAATTCTGCTAAGTATCTGTCTAATTATGTAAAGACTCATGAGGGAGACACGCTAGACAGAGCTAAGCTAGAAAAGGACAGGTTGAATCTTGTGAATTTACCAGAGTATGGTCATGTCCATTTGAAGATAGAAGAAGAGGGGAACAGGGCTGATGTGACCTTCGAGCTTTATGAGGTCATAACCGTTAGTCCTCTCATAGATTTAGGAGGAATAAAAGAGAATATTTATTGGCAGTTAGGCTTGGCTAACAGAAGTTCTCTTGGATTTGGAATGGCTTATAGTCTGTTTTATAGGAACACGGACCAGAGAAGTAATTATCAGGGAACCGTGAGCTTGCCTTTTATCAAAGGAAAACCCATAGGCGTGGAAGTGGGCATTTCTAAAGAAGCTACTCGAGAGCCGGTTCTATTTATGGGATTAAGAAAAAATTACCTCTATGATAGGAATACTGTCCGGCTCAGTGGCCTTTACTATATCACTCCTAGAAATATTATTAAGCTGACCACTTCATATTTTACTGAAGAATACCGTGTAGATGGACTGAATGAGGCGGGGTTTCCTTCTGATTTTTTGCACCGCAAAATGCTTTTCTCTGAAGAGTTTTTCAAGGATAACATCAATTATTTCTATCACTTACTGAATGGATTCGCTTTGGATGTGAAGCTCGTTCAGGTGCTGAATTTTGACTTTGATGAGGAATTCAACATGGCTCAAGTCCAAGGCAGGTATTTTCACAGGTTTGGCAAACGAGGAAACCTAGCAGC
>CAZTVP010000195.1:0-5340 GCA_964616995.1 uncultured Comamonadaceae bacterium | reverse complement strand
TAATGTACTGCTGGTTATTCTTCTTATACATGTGGATTATATCTAAAATCAGGTTATCATACTTATCTTACTTAGGCTTTAAGTTTTTATAAATTGATCTTTCGATTATTAACTAAACCAGCTCTAAAAACACTTCTTGTAAAATCCTTTTAGACCCCGTTTCTTGACAATTCAAATGTACTAGTGGAAAACTTCGGTTTAATGTTTCTTCACAACTAATTATTGACAATTTTTTAACGATTTGTTAATAGTGTACCTAAAACACTTAGCAGCGGTGCAATAGGATTCAGAAAGACTCAGAACGAGGTGATTGAATAGAAGTGTACAACTTATTTAAAAATTCTGATCTAGGAATTTCTGTGCTTCCCATACTTTCTAAATGAGGGTTAGAAATTTGACAATCGATTAAACTATAGTTCTTATTCTGGAGTATTCTACAGAGGTGAATTAAAGCTATTTTAGAAGCATTACTCCGCAGTGTGAACATACTCTCTCCACAAAAAACATCTCCAACTGTTAACCCATAAAGACCTCCTACTAGCTCATCCATATAATAAGTTTCTACACTATGAGCCATACCTAATTCATGAAGCTTAGTATAGGATGAAATGAACTCGGGTGTTATCCATGTTCCCTCTGTTTTCTCTCTTACTTTTTTACAATTTTCTATTACTTGACTAAAGGCGGTATTTATCCTAATGCTATAATTGTCATCCTTCAGCTCTTTACGCATGGACTTAGAAATTTTAACCTGATCTAAAAACAAAACAGCTCTCATAGGGGGAGACCACCAAAGCGGAGGATCGTCTTCATTAAACCAAGGGAAAATTCCATTCCTATATGCCAAAATAAGCCTATCTACACTTAAATCTCCACCTACAGCTAAGAGTCCATCCGCCTGAGCTAAGCTCGGGTGTGGAAATATAATCTGATCATTATCGAGTGAAAATACTGGCACTATCTGTGGTTATTTTTACGACTTCGGAAAGATGAAATTAATAAGTCAATTAAAAAAAGAATTACAGAAGAATTTACCTGCTGAAAAAGCGCATGCTCGTGTTATGAGTTACCAAAGAAAATCTGCACAAGAAATTTTAGACTCTAAAATAGGTGTAAAAGAAAGTGCTGTGCTCTGTCTACTTTTCCAAGAAAACGACTCTTGGAAGTTTTATCTTATGCTGCGCAATGCCTATAAAGGAACACACAGTGCTCAAGTGAGTTTTCCTGGAGGAAAGAAAGAGCTAGAAGACAAAGACTTCACAGCCACAGCCCTTCGAGAAGCCCATGAAGAACTGAACATACAATCTCAAGATGTTCAAATTTTAGGCGGACTTTCTCCCCTTTACATCCCTCCTAGTAATTTCCTCGTCTATCCGATTCTGGCATTTACTAATAAGGCACAACATATCATTCCTGATGCTATAGAAGTAGCAGAACTCATAGTAGGTGATATCAATGACATTATAGGAAATGAAGTCATCCACCGTTCTAAAGTTCCCATGAGTGGTTCAGGTTCTCTAATCGAAGTAAATCATTACTCTATTCAAGGTCATGTGGTGTGGGGAGCTACCGCCATGATTCTAGCTGAACTGGCTTGGCTCTTACAAAAGGCATTAGCAGATGAATGAGGTAATGTATATTTGCACTCCTTTTTTTCATGCACCATGAGTGAAACACAGAAAGAACAAGTATCTCGCTTAAAGTCAGCGTTATTTAATGCTAATAATAACACAGTTTTAAAAGCCTTAGCTGAAATAGCTAATGAAGGGTCCAGAGAAATGGTAAGTCCATTACTAGAACTTCTAATTAGTAATGAAGATGAAACCGTTCAGCTAGAAGTACTGAAACAGCTTTCTCAACTTAAGATTTCAGATATTGAGAACTTGTTTATAGACAAACTCCGGGATGACGACTATTCTGCTTTTCACCAACAGTTAGTGGCTTGTATGTGGAGTTCAGGCATGAATCCTACTGATGATCTTCATGTCTTATCTGAATTAGCTGTCAAAGGTGATTACATGACAACCTTGGAAGTACTCACGCTCATAGAAAACATGGAAGGTCCTTTTGACCATGATTCTCTTGTAGATGCTTTTCATGAAGTAAGCATTTACGTCAATGAGTCGTCTCCAGAGGATCCCAAATTAGGACTTATTCAGAGCATTTACGATCTACTTTACGCTTTTCAGCAAGTAGATTAAACTCAAGCTACTCATTTTTAATTTCCGCAGAAATTCTCGAAAGCTATTTTAGCCTTGTTCATGTCATACTGTGTGTAGGCATCCTCTAAATCATAACAGCCGTTTCTAGAACGGTAACTCATGATGTAAGCTAATCCACGATTATAAAGCGCTTCTGCATAGGCTACATCCATTTCCAAAGCTTTCGTGTATGAATCTACCGCATCTATGAATTGGCCATGTAAAACTTCTACATTTCCTTTCATGTTCCAAAACTCTGGAGAATCATTTTCAAGTTCTAAAGCAGATGTAATATCAAAGTAGGCATCTCCATATAAACCTAACAGCTGTTTGGTATATGACCTATTAAATAATGCCTCATCATAGTTAGGGTTAATTTCTATTGCTCTATTATAGTCTTCTAATGCTCCATCAAAGTCACCTTGACTCTTTCTTACTATTCCTCTCATGAAGAATATATTCTCATTCTTTCGGGTTAAATCTAGCGCTTTAGTCAAATCTTTTTCTGCTAAATCTGAGTTATTATTCAAGTGATGCGCTACTGCTCTATTGTAGTAGGCTAAATCTAAATTCGGATTTAACTCTATGGCTTTTGAAAATGCTGAAATAGCTCTTTTTAGCTGTCCATCTTTTAGAAGAACTAAACCTTTTAAGTCATGCCCTACTGCTGATCTAGGGCTTATGGATAAAACACTATCTGCATATTGCGCAGCTAAAACTCTTTTATCCTGGAGAAGGTAGGTTTTACTCAACTTCATGAAGGCTAACTGCTTGTTATAACCCATAGTTAAAAGAGTGTCAATATCTGCTATGGCATTCTCATATTTTTCAGATAAAATGTAATCAGAAGAACGCTTTTCTAAGATCTGGATATCATCTGGATTTAAAGCTCTAGCTCTAGTAAGATCCTCTGCAGCTCCTAAATAATTCGAAGAAAGCACTTTTAACGAAGCTCGCTCATCATAAGCCATTTCAGAAAGCGGGTTAATGCTGATAGCACGGTTATAGTCTCTCATGGACTCGTTAAATCGCCCCATTTGGTTGAAGAATCTAGCTCTTTTCATCCATGCTACTGCATACGTTTGGTCTATGCTTATAGCTTCGTTTAGGAGCTCCTCTGTTTTTTGAACATCTGCCAAACGCATGGTCTGATCAGCCTGTTCTAAAACCTGCTCGGCTAATATTCTTTGTGAACTCTGGCCAATGGCAGCCAAGGGCATAATGGCTAGTATAATTAAGGCTATTTTTACTAGTTCCCGCATGTTTTTTTTTTTTAAAACTACATAGAAACTTAAACTGCTTTGTTAAGACGATGCTATTAAATGCTAAACGTGATAATTAAATGATATATAGCCAAATACGCTGCTTTTTGGTTAGTCTGCCACCTTACTGGATGCTTCAGAAAGTCTGTAGATTTCTTCTAGTTCTTCCAGGGTAAGATGACGCCATTTACCTACAGGAATATCTAGCTTCACATTCATAATCCTCACTCTTTTCAGCTTAGTAACTCTATAACCTAAATACTCGCACATTCTTCTGATTTGGCGGTTTAGACCTTGTGTAAGAATTATCTTGAACTTGTTAGCTCCTAATTTCTCGACTTTACACTTACGAGTAACTTGATCCAGAATAGGAATCCCTTCACTCATTTTTCTCACAAAGTCACCAGAGATGGGCTTGTTTACAGTTACTATGTATTCTTTCTCGTGGTTATTTCTGGCTCTCAGAATTTTATTTACGATTTCTCCATCATTGGTCAAGAAGATGAGCCCTTCGCTCGGTTTATCTAACCTACCGATAGGAAATATACGTTCTGGGTAACCTATAAAGTCTATGATATTATCTTTCTCTACACGCGTATCAGTGGTACACACTATGCCCACAGGTTTATGAAATGCCAAGTACACATTTTTCTTTTTCTTTTTTGGCTGAGAAACTATCTCTCCATCTACTTCTACCACATCCTCTAAGGAAACCTTAGTCCCTAGCTCAGGAACGTTACCATTAATAGTAACTCGACCTTCAGCTATGAGCTTATCTCCTGCTCTTCTGGAGCAGTAACCTATTTGTGTAAGGAACTTATTTATTCTGATTTTTTCTTCACTCATCTGCGGTGCAAAAGTACTAACTAACCCTTCAACTCATGATTCCTATAACACACCAACCTATTTTTACTTGAGCTAATATTAGGTGAAAGAAGAGTGATTTTCAGTATCTTTTGCCCTTAAATGACAGAGATCATTACTACCATATTATTTCTAATAGCTGTAATAGACCCTGTAGGTTCGGTACCCGTTTATTTGGAGGCTACTAAAAACTTTGATGACTATCATAAAAAGAAGATAGCAGCCCGAGCTAGTGTTATAGCTTTTTTAATTCTTCTCTTCTTTATCCTTATAGGACAAATAATTCTAGAAGGTATGGCAGTGAGCTTAGATGCTTTTCAGATCTCTGGAGGTGTGATTTTATTCCTTTTCGCGCTGACTATGATTTTCGGTGATGGCAAACCAGCTCGAGAAAAAAATCAGATTACAGATTATAAACACGTCACTATTTTCCCTTTGGCCATTCCTAGTTTAGCTAGTCCTGGAGCTATTATGGCAGTGGTGTTAATGACAGATAACCACACCTACACGCTTCAGCAGCAAGCTATTACTACAGGACTAGTAGCACTGGTGATTTTTCTTACTTGGTTACTTTTACTTATAGCTAATAGAGTGCAGAAGAACATAGGACAATATGGAATAACAGTGATCAGTAAAATCATGGGACTTATTCTAGCATCTTACGCGGTGCAAAGTATCCTGAATGGACTAAAAGAATTTTTTAACTAATACTAAAATGGGATTCGGGTTTACAAGTGACATGAAAAATTCTCTGAAAAGAAACAGAGAAGCGCTACGTTCAAAGCAAGTTAGGTTTAGGGAGAAAAAGCTTCTTAAGATAAATTATAAAGGAAGTGACTTAGTCTTGGATGACATGGATTTATCTAGAGAAGAGCTTCAGGAGATAAAAGATGAAATTAGAGAAGAAGCCAGACTAGAAAAAATGAACTACTGGATTAAACTCACCTTTATTTGTGTCATTGTTTTCGGAACTGTACTAAGCTTTGTTATCCACTATTTATTCTAAAGAACAT
>CAZTVP010000194.1:0-5363 GCA_964616995.1 uncultured Comamonadaceae bacterium | reverse complement strand
ATCCAACCCATCATCCATTTCATGACAAATCCTAACCCGCCTTCTTCTACTTTTTTAGTAACTCCAGCAAATGCCGTGGATTCTTCTGCTATGGTTTGGATTCCTTTGAAATTAGCATACACCGCTTGGTTAAAATCTCTTAGAAAATCCGTGGCTTCTAGGTTTTCGTTTCCTCCGAACTCATTCGGTTCCCACTCGCCATCTTCTCTGGAATAGTCCAGATAAATCATGCTGGCCACGGCATCTACTCGGAGTCCATCTACATGAAACTGCTCTAGCCAAAAAAAGGCATTACTAATTAAAAACGACTTAACCTCATTTCTTCCGTAATTGAAAATCAAACTCTTCCAGTCGGGGTGAAATCCTCTTTTTCGGTCTGGATGCTCGTAAAGATGGGTTCCGTCAAACTTGCCCAAGGCATGTTCATCTTCTGGAAAATGACTCGGCACCCAGTCTAGAATCACTCCTATGTCATGCTGGTGCAGTTGGTCTATCAAGTACTTGAAATCCTGAGGAGAACCAAACCTAGAACTAGGCGCGAAGTACCCAGTAATCTGATAACCCCACGAAGGGTCGAAAGGATATTCCATCACTGGCATGAACTCCACATGGGTGTAATTCATCTCTTTCACATACTGTACTAATTCCTTAGCTAATTCTTGATAGCTAAGAAAAGAACCATCTTCTTTTCTGCGCCATGAACCTAGGTGCACTTCGTACACGCTGTACGGTCTGTCTAGCCCATTTTTATCTTCACGGTAAGACATCCAGTTTGTATCTTGCCACTGGTGGTTTTCTCTATCCCAAATAATGCTAGCGGTCTTGGGCGGAGTTTCAAAGAACAGTCCATACGGGTCTATCTTCTCCAGCACTTCACCTGAGTGTTCAGAGGTGATTTGGTATTTGTACCGTTGTCCTTTTTGCGCAGCGGAAATAAATCCCTCCCAAATGCCAGAAGAGTCCCATCTGACTTGAAGTGGATGTTCTGAACCGTTCCAATAGTTAAAATCTCCTATGACAGAAACCGAGCGAGCACCAGGAGCCCACACCGAGAAATACACACCTTCTTCCCCATCTACTTCCAGCACATGTGCCCCGAATTTCTCATACAATTTATAGTGCTTTCCAGCCTTAAATAAATTGATATCAAACTCGGAAAATAAACTGTGCGACTTGACTTTTTCAGACATCTAAGCAGCTTATGGTAAATGGATTACAGTGTAAACCCGTTAGGAATTACCGCGTTCTTTTTAATGACTACTATGCCTTCTTTAATGAAGTATTTATCCGTCTCTTTTTCTTCTAGATGTTTGCCTCCTTCTATAGTTACATTATTTCCTATGCTGCAGTTTTTGTCTAAAATAGCATTGGTGATTTTACAGTTGTCACCTATGCCTAGTAGCACTTCGTCTGGAGTCTTATCTAACTGTTCCTTAGTTTGGTAAAAATCAGAACCCATCATGTACACGTTCATAATAATAGAACCCGAGCCTATTCTAGACCGAATCCCTATCACCGAGCGATGAATCTCTGCAGCTTCTATGATGCAGCCTTCTGCTATAACCGCTTTGTCCAGCTTTGTGCCAGCTACCTTTGTAGTCGGAAGAATTCTGGCTCTAGTATATACTCTATTGGTATCGCTATACAGGTTGAACTTAGGCACATCATCCGTAAGACCGATGTTAGCCTCAAAGAACGAATCTATGTTCCCAATATCTGTCCAGTAACCTTCAAACGGATAGCTGAGTGTCTTGTGTTTACTAATGTTCTGAGGGATAATCTCTTTCCCGAAATCTACAGTACCCTTCTCTTCCATGAGCTTGACTAGCAAATCTCTATTGAAAATATAAATCCCCATAGAAGCCAAATGGTTTCTGTTCTGCGCTTTCATTTCAGCACTCGTTTCAGATGTCCATTCAGGCAATAATTCGGCTGCCGGTTTCTCTATAAACTCATTGATGACACTGTTCTCATCCGTTTTTAAAATCCCGAATCCAGTAGCCTCCTTTTCCGTTACAGGAAGTGTAGCTATGCTTATTTCTGCCTCGCTTTCTATGTGCGCCTCTAGCATTTTTCTAAAGTCCATCTGATACAGTTGGTCTCCAGAAAGAATGAGTGCATACTTAAAAGGTCTCTTGGTAAAGTGGTGCATGCTTTGTCTCACAGCATCTGCAGTTCCTTGGAACCAAGAAGAGTTTTCTCTCGTTTGCTCCGCGGCCAAAACATCTACAAAAGCCCTACTGAAAAAACTAAAGTGATATGTGTTCTTTATATGCGCATTTAAAGAAGCCGAATTAAATTGAGTCAGCACAAAGATTCTATTTACACCAGAATTCAAACAGTTAGAAATAGGAATATCTACCAGTCTGTACTTTCCGGCAATAGGAACTGCAGGTTTAGAACGGTCTTCTGTAAGCGGGTAAAGTCTAGAACCCTGGCCCCCGCCTAGGATAATGGCTAAAACATCATTCATGAGATTAAGTTTTTAAGTGTTTGGTATAAATCTAAGTACTTTTTAGCGGAGTTTGTCCATGAGAAATCTTTTCTCATAATGACGTGTCTGCTGCGTTTAAATTCTTCTTTTTTCTGGTAGAAAATAGCTGCTTTAGAGATTCCGTCAGCTATTTGGTTTACAGATACTTCTGATATGCATATTCCATAACCATCCTTTTCTGATATGTCTTTCACGGTGTCTTTCAATCCTCCCACTTGACTCACTATGGGCACTGTTCCGTATCTCATAGAATACATTTGATTCAGTCCGCAGGGCTCCACTCGAGATGGCATAAGTAAGAAATCTGCTCCTCCATACATTTTATGCGCTAAGGATTCATCGTAGCCTATGAAGGTGGAGAATTGACCTTTGTATTTTTCTGCTAAGTCTTTTAGCTGCTGCTCTACTTGGTCATTTCCTGAGCCTAAGAATAATAAGCTCACTTTACTGCGGTGCAATTCTGTTTCTACGCTTTCATAAAACAAATCTGCTCCCTTCTCTCCTACTAATCTCCCTATGAATACGATGAGTGGTAGCTTTTCATCTAGATTGAACTTCTGACAGAGCCATTTTTTATTGGCTTTTTTACCGGCTTGAAAGGCTTTCTTGCTATAATTTTTTATGAGTTGCTGATCAGTTTCAGGATTCCAGACTTCTGTATCTATTCCGTTCAGTACTCCTTGACATTTTTGAGCTTCATCTTTAATGAGGCTTTCAAGGCCATTGGCTTTCTGCTGGAGTTCTATCATATACGTTTCACTTACGGTAGTCACTCTCCAAGCGCATTTTATGGCTGCAGCTAGTGGATTAATACTTCCGTCCCAGTCTAAAAGACCTCTTACACTTTCATCAAACTCTGGAAGCAACTCACTCTTCTCATGTGGCATCCATCCCTGGTATTGAGCATTATGAATGGTTAATATGGAAGGAGTGTGTTTTAAATCTTCGTAGCGTTCACAGTGCGACATCATGAAAGGAACCAATCCTGTATGATGGTCATGACAGTGAATAATATCTGGAAGCTGACCTCTTGAAATCAGCCAATCCAGCGTAGCCACTTGAAAAGCCATAAATCTATCTGCATCATCTTCTGAATAGACATAAGGTTTATCTGTAAATCTCGGCACATGAACCAAGTAAAGCTCAAATCCAAGTTCATTTTTCGCTGGTGTTTTTACCTCGAACTTTAGTTTTTTACTTCCGAATTGTATTGCACCGCTATGAACTATTTTAAAAGAATGAGCTTGAGTAAACTTTAAATCGTAGAAAGGCATGACCACTTGAGAAGTAAGCTCTACTTCATTTTGATACTTCGGGAGAGCACCAACCACATCAGCCAAACCACCAATTTTAGCTATTGGGAAGCATTCTGCACTGATGTGTACTACGTTCTTTAGTTCATTCATTTGGTAGTGCAACTTAGTTCATTTTTAGCTAAATGAAAACTGTTTAAGGCTATAGTTATTAGGCTAATTGTATTTTTTACACACTAATAGAATTCAGACTGGAGAGGTGAGACATTAGACGTAAGATGTAAGACTTAGGTAAGAGTTCTTTAAACTATATAGACCTATCCACTTTTCGACTAATAAACATCTAGTATTAGAATCCAGACTCCCTTACCCTTCGATACAATTCTTCCTTCGTCAGAATCACTCAGGGGGCGGGAATTAGAATCTGACTTATCAACTAATAAACTAGTTAACCTCCAGTATTAGAACCTAGGCTAATAAACCTATCAACTTACCTGCACTGAGCGAAACGCAGTGGAGTCGAATGTATCAACTTATAAACCCCTAGTATTAAAATCCAGACCTAATTGAACCCTTGTAAGTACTCGTTGTACTTGTCATTGAAGGTGAATCCGTCTGTGTAACGTTTCTTAGAAAGCTTGTCGAATTCTACTAGGCTCCATAGAACGAATTCCATGAAGAATTTTTTGTCTCTTATATCTACATTGGCTATGTGAGTATCTATCAAATCTGCCAGTGGTGTGATTTTAGAAAGCTGTTCACTGTAGGTCTTATCCGAGGCTTCATCTAGGAGTTCGAAATTGCTTTCTTCTAAAAACCAGTTCAGTATATCATCATAGGCTGTGTTTTCTTCTTCCTTCTGGAGCTTTTCGATTTTAGGGAAATATTCGGGGAACATGGTTTTAGCCGCTTCTCCTATAAGTCTGTGAGCTACATATTCGCTTCCCTCCTGTTCTCCTTCATACACCAGCTCAACTTTTCCTGTAATGGATGGAATCATTCCTACCATGTCTGAAAAACGAACGGTGGTTTCTGACTCTCCGTTTAGGAGAGCTCTTCTTTCTGCAGTGCTCAATAAGTTTTCATAAGCTGTGATGCTCATTCTGGCTGAGATGCCGCTTTTATGGTCTATGAACTCGCTTCTTCTGGCTTCAAAGCCTATTTGTTCAAGTAAATCCATGGCAACACGTGGCACATGCACCTGAATTGAACGGTCTTCTTTTTTAGAAGATTCCTGCTCGGTGATAGTTCTGGCGGTTTCTATGTCTTCTGGATAGTGTGTTAATATCTGAGAGCCTATTCTGTCTTTCAGCGGTGTTACAATACTTCCTCTATTGGTATAATCCTCAGGGTTAGCAGTAAACACAAACTGAAGGTCAAGCGGCATTCTAAGCTTGAATCCTCTTATCTGAACATCACCTTCTTCCAAAATGTTAAAGAGAGATACTTGGATTCTAGCTTGAAGGTCAGGCAATTCATTGATAACGAATATACAGCGGTTAGCACGTGGAATCATTCCGTAATGCAGTACTCGCTCATCTGCATAACTTAATTTGAGATTAGCAGCTTTAATCGGGTCTATGTCTCCTATGAGGTCTGAAACGGTTACATCTGGC
>CAZTVP010000193.1:0-5363 GCA_964616995.1 uncultured Comamonadaceae bacterium | reverse complement strand
ACAGAACTATACTTCTAGTTGATGACATAGAAGATGATAACATAGAAATAGCACTTGAAGAAGCTAGAAAAGTAGAAGATGATTTCGAGGTGGGAGAAGAATTCTCTGAGGAGATTCATATAGAAGATTTCGGAAGAAGAAACATACTTTCTATGAGACAAACCCTTATGGGTAAAATCATGGACTTAGAAAAAGACCATATCTATGGAAAGTATAAAGAGCGTGTAGGAGAAATAGTAACTGGTGAGGTATATCAGATTTGGAAAAAGGAAATCCTGATTTTAGATGATGAAGATAACGAACTTATCCTTCCTAAGTCAGAGCAGATTCCATCAGATTACTTCAGAAAAGGAGACACGGTTAAAGCTGTAGTAGCCAAGGTGGATATAAAGAATAATAATCCTCAGATTATACTTTCTAGAAGCGCACCAGAGTTTTTAGAAAGATTATTTGAGCAGGAAGTACCAGAAGTTTTTGATGGGTTAATCACCATTAAAAACATAGTAAGGTCTCCAGGAGAGAGAGCTAAAGTAGCGGTAGAATCTTATGATGATAGAATAGACCCAGTAGGAGCATGTGTAGGTATGAAAGGGGCGCGTATTCACTCTATCGTAAGAGAGCTAAAGAATGAAAATATAGATGTAATTAACTACACAGCTAATGAGCAGTTAATGATAGCCAGAGCATTAAGCCCAGCTAAAGTATCATCTATAAACATAGATAAAGAAAACGGTAGAGCTGACGTGTTCTTAAAGGCAGACCAGGTATCCTTAGCCATCGGTAAAGGAGGTCATAACATTAAGCTAGCTGGAAGGTTAGTCGGTTATGAGCTGGATGTGTACAGAGAAAACGAAGCAGAAATAGATGATATCGACCTTGAAGAGTTTGCAGATGAGATAGACGGGTGGATAATAGACGAGTTAAAGAACATAGGCTGTGACACAGCTAGAAGTGTACTTGAACTAGATGAAGACCAGTTAGAGAAAAGAACTGACCTAGAGGAAGAGACCATTAAGGAAGTAATAAGAATATTGAAGGAAGAGTTAGAGTAACATCTAACCAAAAGAATATAGGATACAGAAGTAAATAATATATGTCTATAACTAAACCAGCTAGATTAAATAAAGTAGCTAGAGATTTTAACGTTAGTATTAACACTATCGTGGAATTCTTAGAGGAGAAGGGTATCAGCGTAGATGCCAAGCCTACCACTAAGATAGAGCCTGATGTGTATGAAATACTAATGGGTGAATACGCGGCTGATAGAGAGATGAAAGAAAAATCATCTGAAATCTCTAACAGAACGCGTGAGCAGAAGGAGTCTATCTCTATAGATTCTTCTCAGCCAGTGGAGCCTGTAGAGGATAAGGGTAAGATAGATATAGAAAGTTTAAAAACTTCTGTAACCACTCCTGAGCCTACTAAGCCTGCTGATAGCGGTGCAAAACAGGAAGCTCCGGCCCCAGATCCAACTCCTACTCCAGAACCAGAAGCTAAGGAAGAATCTAAAGCAGAGGAATCTGAAGAAGTAAGTACATCTGCTCCTAAATTAAAAGGAGTAAAAGTGCTCGATAAAATAGAGTTGGATAAAAAACCGGCTAAGAAGGAAGAGCCTAAGAAAGAGGAGCCTAAGAAGGAAGAACCTAAGCCTGCAGCAGAAAAAGCTGAAGAAAAGCCAGCAGCAGAAAAACCAGCCGCTGAAAATGCTGAACCAGAAACGATTAAAGCAGAGGTTCAGAAGCTGAGAGGAACTAAGGTAATGGGTAAGATAGAGTTACCTGTAGAAAAGAAACCTTCTGGAGAAGCAGAAAAGAGAAAGCGTAAGAGAAAGAGAGTTAAGGTTAATATAGACAAGACCATCAAGACTGGTGGCGGAGGAAGAGGCCCTGGAAATAAATTCAATAAGAAAAAACCAGGTCAAGACCAAAAAACCGAAGTTTCTCAGGATGATATCCAAAAGAAACTGAAAGAAACGATGGCTCGTCTGAGCGGAAAAGGAAAGAACAAGTCCGCTAAACTAAGAAGAGCTAAAAGAGATGCCGTAGCACAAAAGACAGAAGAAGAATTACTAAAAGCTGAAGAGGAAAAGTCAATCCTGAAGCTAACAGAATTCGTAACCGTTTCTGAACTTGCTAATATGATGTCTAAAACACCTACAGACATTATTTCGGCTTGTATGACACTTGGAATCTTTGTATCTATTAATCAGAGACTAGATGCAGAAACCATCCAAATCATCGTAGAAGAATTTGGTTACACCGTAGAATTTGTAAGTGCGGATGTACAAGAGTCTATAGCAGTAGAAGAAGACAGTGAAGAAGACTTAATTCCACGTCCACCAGTAGTTACAGTTATGGGTCATGTTGACCACGGTAAAACCTCTTTACTGGATTACGTGAGAAAAGCTAATGTAATAGCAGGTGAAGCCGGAGGAATCACGCAGCACATAGGAGCATATAATGTTCAGTTAGAAAACGGAAAGAACATCACTTTCTTAGATACTCCAGGTCACGAAGCGTTTACAGCCATGAGAGCCAGAGGTGCTCAAGTAACGGACTTAGCCATTATAGTGGTAGCAGCAGATGATGCGGTGATGCCACAGACTAAGGAAGCCATTAATCACGCTCAGGCAGCGGGAATCCCTATGATTTTCGCTATCAATAAAATAGATAGACCTAACGCTAATCCAGATAAGATTAAGGAGGAGTTAGCTGCTATGAATATCATAGTAGAAGACTGGGGAGGAAAGTACCAGAGTCAGGATATTTCGGCTAAAATGGGTACGAATGTAAACGAGCTTTTAGACAAAGTACTTCTAGAAGCAGAATTACTAGACCTTAAGGCTAATCCTAAGAAAAGAGCTATAGGAACAGTAGTAGAATCTTCATTAGATATTGGTAGAGGATATGTAACTACTATTCTTGTAGAAGGAGGAACGCTAAGAGTTGGAGACCCTATTCTAGCAGGACAGCACTCAGGTAGAATTAAAGCCATCCACAATGAACGTGGAAATAAGATAGAAGAAGTAGGGCCAGCTATGCCAGCATCCGTGTTAGGTTTTAGTGGCGCACCTGCGGCAGGAGATAAGTTCTATGTATTCGAGGATGAGAAAGAAGCCAGAGATGTGGCCAACAAGCGTCAGCAGCTTCAGCGTGAGCAGGGAGTAAGGTCTCAGAAGCACCTTACTATGGAAGAGATAGGACGAAGAATCGCTATAGGAGACTTCAAAGAGCTGAACTTAATCGTAAAAGGAGACGTGGATGGTTCTGTAGAAGCATTAACAGACTCGTTACTGAAACTCTCTACTGAAGAAATTCAAGTAAACGTAATCCATAAGGCGGTAGGTCAGGTTTCAGAATCAGATGTACTCTTAGCCTCAGCTTCAGACGCTATCATTATAGCCTTCCAGGTGAGGCCTTCTGCATCTGCTAGAAAGCTAGCCGAGAAAGAAGAAATCCAAATCAAAGCTTACTCTGTAATCTATGCTGCCATAGATGAGGTGAAAGAAGCTATGGAAGGATTATTATCAGCTAGAATAGAAGAGCAAGTGCTAGGAACTGCTGAAATCAGAGAAACATTCAAGATTTCTAAAGTAGGAACCATCGCGGGATGCTTTGTCCTGGAAGGTAAAATCAATAGAAACAGTAAGGTTAGAGTAATCAGAGACGGTGTAGTAGTTTATACCGGAGAGCTAGGTTCATTGAAGAGGTTCAAGGATGATGTAAAAGAAGTAGCCAAAGGTTACGAGTGCGGTCTAAACATAGACAAGTACAATGACATCAAAGTCGGAGACCAAATAGAAGCCTACGAAGAAGTAGAAGTGAAGAGAACACTGTAGATTTTAGAGTTTTTCCGGGAGGACAGTCGGTAGTTTAAATTGAAAGAATTAACTGCGATTGAGGTGTTATGTTTTGAGTTTGAAAGTTGAAAAGCTTGAAAGTGGACTTGTTATGAACTAAAGACGCAAGTCAAAACTGCCTTATGAGCAAAGCGAATAAAAATCCCAACTTTGAACTTTGAACTTTGAAACTTTCGAACTCCCTTACTTTCAACTAAGCGCTAGGAACTCTAAAGCTTGACCAGATCCCTCACCACATACGCACCAGGATACATTCCTTTTAGCTCAGCTAATCGTTTTTCGGCAGCCATATAAGTTCGGAAATCACCCATTCGCACATAGTATTCTGAGGAGTTGTATTCTAATGTAGCTCGTTCACCTTGACTCAGAAGAGAAGAACGCACAGCTCTAGCTTCCGTAAGGTCTCCCAAATACACCTGAATCCTAAACCCTATTGGGTCTTTCGTAGTAACAGAATCCAACCAGTTTTGGATATCATCATCCATGAAAATATTGAGCTCTGGAGTCTTAAGCGGCTTAACAGAATCTGCGTTGGCCATTTCTTCTTTGCTTTCAGGAGTTTCTTTGATTTCTGCTTTAGGCTGCTCTTCATTCAAATGGTTGTTCAAAAGCACAGCTAAAGAGTCCTGAGAATTTTTAGGGTCTTCTGCGTTTATTTCTTCTGTTTTTTTACCGAATATTTTCTCCCAGAATGTACGTTTTTCCTGTGCATACGAGTCAGCGTTGCAAAACAAAAACACTCCAAGAATCAATAAAGACAGCACCTTCTTTTTCATGATACAAATATAACGTGAACTCCTTGTTTGAATTTTATGATTTTTGGAGTTGTTAACCAAAGGGACAATAATGATGCTAAAACCTAATTTTGTGCTTTTTAGACAGTCTGATTTGTCATCAAAAACACCCTATTTAGAAAGATTCTAAATAAAACTTTTGCCCCCGTATTGTGACAGTCCTAGGGTTAAAATCCGTTAAATTTGCCACCGAAATTTCGACCCGATTTATACAATGAAGAGCGGAAAAAACCCACTGCCAGCAAGGCATACCCAACATTCAAAGAGATTCAAACTCCTTAGTCTCTTCTTCATCCTTTTCACTAGTTTTCAGTCATTTGCTACCATCCATGAGGGTGGAGATTACGATGCTGGTGAAGCTGTTTACAATAACAACTGTGCCACATGCCACTCCTTAGATGGTAGTGTGCTAGCTGCACCATCATTGAAAGGTGTAAATGAGAGATGGAAAGGTAAGGATGAGTTATTGAAACTATGGATTAAGCAACCTAAGAAAGCTCACGCTACAGGAGATTCTTACATCCAAGCTATGGTGGCTAATTGGGAGCCTAAGTTTGGTTGGATGCAGAACCAAGCAGTAAATGATGTTGACATTAATAATGTGTTGACTTACGTTGCAGAATTTAAGCTCGATGACGATGGTCCCAAGTTGGATGATAAGTGGAAAGGTGTTTACGAGCCAACTCTTGAAGAAGCTGAATCTGACAATC
>CAZTVP010000192.1:0-5419 GCA_964616995.1 uncultured Comamonadaceae bacterium | reverse complement strand
CATAAAACAATAAGGCTGAATCAAATTGGAATATTAAATCAGGAAAATTTTAATGAAAGAGGAGAGTTAATCAAGTCGGATATTATTGATTCTAATAGCTATAAAACTGATTTATACGACCAACCAAGTGGGGCATATATAGTACGTGTTTTCGATGCTGACAAAAATTATGATGCACAAAAAATAATTCTGAGCAAGTAGCAGGTGAAAAAGGCTAAAATCTAAATCGTATATAGATTCTAAGCTCTATGGACAATTTTAACTTAAATAAAATACAAAAGACCAGCAAAAGCTGGTCTTTCCTTTTATAACTAAAATTAAAACTTTACTCTTTCACAATTTTCTTAGCATACGATTTAGAACCTTGTACTATTTGTAAGTAATAAGGGCCAGAAGCTAAGTCGCTGAGGTCTATTTGGTTTTCATACTCAGCAGTTCCATTCACTACTTCTTCAAAAACTGTTTTACCTGTTTGATTATAAACTCTTATGCTCACTTCTTCATCATCTTCAGGAACTCTAAAAGAAAGATTCATTCTGCCAGTAGTTGGGTTAGGGAAGAAACTTACATAGTCCAAATCTAAGCTGTTGTCAACTGCTATTTTTTCTGCTGCGTTTTGATTCACGGCAGCTACGTCTTCAGCAGTAATTTGTTCGATAGAAATTAGGATGTTCACTTCAGAAGTTTCTACATCGAAGTTTTCTATGTAAGGAGTAAGCATATCTTCTAAATCTCTCTCAAACTCTTCAGCATTGAAATCTATGTTTCCTTCAAAATTTCTGAGCATTTCTTCCAGCTGCTCCTCTATTCCTTCTAACTGAATATCTTCTTCAGAACCGTCAAATTTGAAAAAGAACTCACGCTGCTGGGGAAAATCTCCGAAACCTTCGAACATGTCGAATCCAGGAAAAGAATTCGAAGAAACTTCTCTAGCTCCTAAGGTTCCTTGAAGTCTTTCTTTTTTTCCATCACGGGTCACCTCCACCTTAATTTCTTCATCCACTTCCATTCCTTGGATTAGTTCCGCTAACTCTTCGAAAGAATTTACTTCTTGCTTATTTACCTTAACAATTCTATCTCCAGACTGCATGCCCATTTCTTCTGCGGCAGAATTAGGAGTGATGCTTCCTATTAAAACACCTGCTTGCTTCTCTTCAGTACACTCATAACCTGGAGATACTCCTAAGAAAGCTTGCTCCGTAACTTCACCGCCATTTGACCAACCGTTTTCATCGTCAAAATGAAATTCATACACCTTGCTATCAGGATTCATCTCTCTCCAGTCGTTAGAAAAATCTTCAGGAGAAAAAGGTCTCATCTCGAATGGCGAAATAGCTTTTTCGCCAAGCTCAATAACTTCAGTATCTACCATTCCATTTCTAGAATATACGATGCTTACTTGGTCTCCGGGATTTAGAGCAGCTATAGCTTCCACCAGCTCGCCTACATTATCATAAGCAGCTCCGTTCATGGAGAGGATGATATCTCCAGCCTGTAAATTAGACTTAGCTGCTTGAGTGTTTTCTATAACTTCTTCTATTCTCACACCTTCACCATCATGATTCTCCGCCAGCATTACACCTAAGAATGCTTTAGATTCTAATTTGAAATCAAAATCAGGAGTGTCAAAATATTCTATCTTGATATCTTGGTCAGTATCAGGCCCACTTTTCTTGATAACGTTAATCTCAAAGGACTGACCTTCTTTCAGGTTTCCTAGTTCATCCAGAACGCCTAATTCTTCAAGGACTGAATTAAGGTCTTGACCATCTTCTAACTCTATATTCTTTTCTATGACAACAGTCTCTCCGTTTTCTGATTTTTCAATCTTGATAACTGCTTCTTGATTTTGCGCTAGCACATTGGTTAAAAAACCGATGCAGGCTATGGCTAAAATTATGGTTCTATTCATCATGGTGTACGATTAACACTATCAAATTTACGTGTGTCATTTCCGTCACGCTGTTAATTAGCTGAAAAAAGTGTTAAAGCTGATGTTAAAAAGGATGAATCAGGTGTGCGGTGCAATATTAATTTTGCCTGTATAGACTACCTCAATTCTCCCGAAACAAATGAAAATTAGATAGCGGTACCACATGAATATCTGTAAAATAGTGGTGGAGAATTTCAATGTAGTCGTATCCTAGAGTACTCATTTTCATAGCGCCTTCTTGGCATAAACCCACTCCATGTCCGAATCCTTTTCCTGAGATTCTTACTTCATTACCAGAAGTTTGAACATCAAATAAAGTACTGTTCAATCCAAATTTAGAACGCACATCTTTCAGGTGGAGATTTGCACCGCAGTGTGTAATCCTATCATTGGAAGAAAAACATTCAAGACTATCTGTAGCTTCTAATTGGTGTTGTTTGAAAAACCCCATCCAGTTTACTTTAGGAACTGTTTTATTCCAAGTGCTGTGTGGCATGTTTACACAAAAAGTGTCTGTTACCGCCTTTAAATAAGGCACAGCACTAGACCATACATCCTCGCTGTTTATGGTTTTTCCTCCACAGTTCGAATGAAAAGCTGTTGTAATGAGTTCTATGTCTTGGTCAACCACCACTACATCATTTGTGGCTTGAGTTGCTTCTGTAATAAGCGGGTTAGACGAAGGAATTCCTTTATAGACTTGGCAGTGCACTTCATCACAAAGATGGAAGCCACTTTTGGCGTGTTTGAACTTATTAGCTAGTGCATAAGTTCTGCAGATAACGGCTTGAACCTTGTAGTATTCCATATTCTGTTTAGAACCTGATTCGGCTTCAACTACTCCAGCTATGTAAGCATCTAAATCTTGGGTGTTTACGATACTCATACTCTTGCCACGGTTCCAAAAGAGTAGGTGCCCAGGCACTTTTCGAATGATTGTTTTCTTCTTAGGAGTTGTCTGAAGTAAACTAGCTCCACTGGTAGAGATAAGTTCAAGCCTAGAAGTACTGGAAATGTTCAGTTTAAAGCTGTTCAGTTGGATTTTTCCAGCATGATAGCTCACTGAAATCTTGTCGTTTTTCTGGAATGAACCTATCAATGCATCATCGGCATAAACATCATATCCACCGTCCAGGATAGTAACATTCAGCCCTTTTACATTATGATGATGATAAAGTCCAATCTTAATTATCTCTCCGCCAAACGCAGAAGCTGCTAGAGTAAGAAATAAAAAGATGAATCCTAAACGCATACAGCTAAAATAACGCGGCAGGAGTGAGGCTTATTCGGCTTGAGCTATAGTTTTTAACATGTGTTTGGCAGCTTTCATGCTGGCCCCAGAGTTGCCCAATTTCTCTCTCAGAAGTGCATAATCCTCTAATAGTTGTTCTCTGTGTGCTCCTCCTTTCAGAATTAGATTCATCTCTGAGACCAGCTGTTCGGCATTGGCTTCATGCTGAATTAGTTCTTTGACTACTTCTCTATCAATCACCAGATTAACAAGAGATATGAATTTTACTTTAATGAGTCTTTTGGCTATTTGGTAACTGATATTTCCAGCTTTGTAAACCACTACTTCTGGCATGTTGTGAATGGCAGCTTCTAAAGTAGCTGTTCCACTTGTTACCCATCCTGCTTCAGCTAGTTTAAAAAGTTCATAGGTTTGATTAAAGAGTAGATGAATCTCATTTGGTCTGTTTTTATCATTTAAATATTTAGCATAGTCATTAGCCGTTTTTCCTGGAGCTCCTGCAATAACTATTTGGTGCAAAGGAAAATTTCTAGCTGCATCAAGCATAACCTTCAGCATTCTGTCTATTTCTTGGCTTCTACTTCCAGGAAGTACAGCCAAAATGGGGGCGGAGCTTAGCTTGTTCTTTGCTCTGAACTCCTCAGCATCTGTTTTTTTCTGAGCTACATCTAAAAGGGGATGTCCTACGTAGTTTACTTCATAATCATACCGCTGATAAAACTCAGATTCGAAAGGTAGAATCGTGTACATCTCATCTACATAGGCTTTGATTTTCTTTACTCTTCCTTGTTTCCAAGCCCATATTTGTGGAGAGATGTAGTAGAGTGATTTGAACCCTTGTTCTTTAACAAACTTGGCCATTCTCAAGTTAAAGCCTGGATAGTCTATGAAGATGACAGCATGAGGATTAAATTGAAGCAGTTGTGTTTTGCACCGCTTAAAATTCCGCATAATGGTACGGATGTTCATGAGCACCTCAGTGAACCCCATAAATGCCAGATTCTTATAATGTTCCAGCAACTCCACGCCTTCAGTCTTCATAAGATCACCGCCCCAGCCTTTTAGCTCTAAATTAGGTTCAGTTGACTTCAGCGCTTTCACCAGATTAGCTCCGTGTAAGTCGCCCGAGGCCTCTCCAGCTATGATGAAAATGCGCTTACTCACAGCAGTTTATCTATGATGATAGGTATAGCCAGTAGGAGTAGAAACATGATGACTCCGTAAGCACTTCGGTCTCTTTTTGACTGAAAAAAGATGAAAAATACACCCACATTTGGCACCTGAGAGAGTGTGAGAATATTAGTCCGGAGCATAGGTTTATTAAAGAGTTCCCATGTAGTGCCGAGCTTGTAGCCCTTAGCTAACCAGTAACACTCTATGAGTAAAAACCCGAGCAATGTGCCTAAAACGGCAAACCCCAATCCTATAAAAACATGGTCTAAATTCTTCTTTACATTCATGCTATAAATCCCAGTTATTTAACGAAGCTATGCTGTGGTGTGCAGTCATATCAAACTGGACAGGAACTACACTAGCGTAGCCTTTTTCGAGTGCGGCTATATCCGTGTCATCTCCTTTGTCCAGATGGGTAAATTTACCTTTTAACCAGTAATATTCTCCACGCATAGGGTCTTCTCTCACTTCAAAGTTATCTTCCCAAAACGCATTTCCTTGACGGCATATTTTGATACCTTTTATATCTTCTTTTGGAAGGTTTACATTTAGACAAGTTCTTTTATCTATTCCATTATCCAGAGCTCCTTGAATCACTTTCTTTATAGTAGCGGTGCAATGGCTAAAATCTGCATCCTCATCATGATTTAACAAACTGAAACCAATACTCGGAACTCCTTCCACTGCGCCTTCTACAGCTGCCGACATGGTTCCGCTGTAGATGACATTTATAGAGTGATTGGCTCCATGATTAATACCTGAGAGTAATAGGTCTGGTTTTCTTTTGAACACACGGTAAATAGCCATTTTCACACAATCCACAGGTGTTCCTGTGCAGCTGTAGGCTTCTACACCATCAAATATTTTGCTCTTGTTTACTCTCAAAATATTATTGATAGTAACTGCGTGACCCATTCCACTTTGTGGTTGGTCAGGAGCTACCACGAGCACCTCTCCAAAGGTTTGAGCTATTTTTATCAGTTCAGAAATTCCTTTGGCGTGAATTCCATCATCATTGGTGACTAAAATGAGGGGTTTTTTACTCATGTCTGTAAAATATA
>CAZTVP010000191.1:0-5421 GCA_964616995.1 uncultured Comamonadaceae bacterium | reverse complement strand
CCAAGTGTATATTCTAAGAGGAGACCAACGATTCCTACTAGCTAAAGAAGGCAAAACCAATTTTAACTACACGTTCAATAATGTAAAGAAATCCATTCCATTTCGTTTCGAAGCCAATGGAATTCTATCTGAAGAGTACACCTTAGAAGCCTTACCAGTTCCTGGATTTACAAATTTCAATGTGTACATAGATTATCCAGCTTACACTGGATTAAAAGACGAACTTGTTTCCAATAGTGGTGATTTAACCGTTCCACAGGGAAGTAAACTTCAGTGGAAAATAGACACTAAAAATGCCTCTGCTGTTAACTTAAATCTAAACGGTAAAAGCCAAGCGCTAGAGCAGTCAGGTAAAGATAATTTCCAGTTCAGTCATGTGGCTATGACGAACTCTCGTTTTACGTTCAACAGTGATAATGATTCCCCAGTAGAAGGAGATTCTATGAATTATGCGGTAAATGTCATTAAAGACCTTTATCCTGAGATAAGAGTAGATGAAAAATCAGATTCGCTCTCTAAAAAGAACCTATTCTTTACGGGTGAAGTCTCTGATGATTATGGATTCAAGTCGCTGACTTTCAATTACTCGTTTACCAAGACCACAGATTCTTTGAAGACTGCCGGTAAGATTACCTCCGTAAATTTACCCGTGTCTAAATCTACCACAAGTGATGGCTTCTACCATCAGTGGGATATGTCTGAACTGAACCTAAAACCTGGAGAGGAAATCAATTATTACTTTCAGATTTGGGATAATGACGGTGTAAACGGCAGTAAATCAGCTAAAAGCAGACCAGCGGTTTTTAAAGTGCCTACGCTAGATGAAATCCAAGAAGAAACTGAACAGCAGAATGAAGACCTCAAGGACAACATGGAGGAAGCTGTAGATGATGCTAAAAAACTTCAGAAGGATTTAGATGAGCTGCGCAAAGAACTTCTTCAAAAAGAGGAGCTTTCGTGGCAAGATGAGAAGAAGTTGGAAGAGCTATTGCAACGCCAAAAAGACCTTCAAAACAAGGTAAACGACATACAGCAAAAGAACGACCAAAAGAACCAGCAGGAAAACGAATTCAAGCCACCTAACGAAAGCTTGATGGAAAAGCAGGAGCAACTCCAAAAGATGTTCGATGAAATCATGTCTGATGAGATGAAGGAACTTTATGAAGAAATCCAGAAAATGATGGAGGAGCTGAATAAAGAAGACATCCAAGAGCAGCTGGAGGAAATGAGTCTTTCTAATGAAGACATGGAAAAAGAGCTGGACAGAGCATTAGAGCAGTTCAAGCAGATGGAGTGGGAAATGAAAATGGAAGACACCATAGAAAAACTAGAAGAACTGGCTAAAAAACAGGAAGAACTAGCAGAAGAATCCAAAGAAGGTGAAAAGTCTGCTGAGGAACTGAAAGAAGAACAAGAAAAACTCAATGAAGAATTCGAAGAGTTAAAAGAAGACTTAGAAGAGCTGGAAGAAATGAATGAGGAGTTAGAAAACCCTAACTCTATGATGGATACGGAAGACGAGGAAGAATCCATAGAGGAGTCTATGGAAGACAGCTCTGAGCAGTTAGACAAAGACAATAAGGACAAAGCGGGAGAATCTCAACAAGATGCTGCTGAACAAATGCAGCAAATGGCACAGCAGATGCAGCAGATGATGGCAGCTGAAGAGGAAGAATCCATGGAAGAAGACATGGATGCGCTGCGTGCACTGCTTGAGAACATCATACAGCTAAGCTTTGACCAAGAAGATTTAATGGATGACATTAAAACTACTTCTAAAGACGACCCTAAGTATGTAAAACACGGTCAAACCCAGCGTAAATTCAAAGATGACGCCCGTATCATTGAGGATTCACTATTTGCACTGAGTAAAAGAGTGGTTCAGTTAGAAGCTATCGTAAACCGAGAGATTAACCTCGTAAACGATAATATGCTCAAGTCTATAGACCACATAGCCGAAAGACAAACAGACCAAGTGACCACTAGACAGCAGTACACTATTACCTCTCTGAATAATCTAGCCCTTCTTTTACAGGAAGTGCTTCAGCAGATGCAGGAACAAATGGCTCAGTCTATGCCCGGAACAGGAAACTGCCAAAAACCAGGAGGAATGGGCAAAAAACCTAGTGCATCACAGATGCGGAAAATGCAGGAAGGCATGAAAGGTCAGATGGAGAAGTTGAAGAAACAACTTGAAAAAGAGGGAAACCAAGGAAAACCAGGTCAGATGCCTGGAGAAATGAGCAAACAACTTGCGCAGCAGGCTGCCAAGCAAGCAGCCATAAGAAGAGAAATAGAAAAGATGGGAGATAAGCTCAATGAAGATGGTAGCGGAGCAGGAAATGAGCTAAAGAAAATAGCCAAGGATATAGAGAAGCTTGAAGAAGATATAGTGAACAAAAGGATAGACCAAAACACTATAAAACGTCAACAAGACATTGTTACTAGATTATTAAAACACGAAAAAGCAGAGCGTCAGCGTGAGCAGGATAATAAACGTAAATCTAACGAATCCAAGAACCCGCCTGTATCTGCGCCCGTTGATTACAAGAAATATATAGAAGAAAGAGAGCGTGAACTAGAGATGCTAAAAACAACTCCTCCTTCACTCAAACCTTACTACAAGGAAAAAGTGAACGAATATTTTAATAACTTGGAGCGCTAGAAAATCTAAATCTATTAAGAGTGACCAGCGTGGAAAATAGAGAAATTAGCTTCGGTTCTGTAGCAGAAAACATACACATCGTAGAAAATCTAATCGATGAGATATGTGAAGAATTAAACGTAAGTGAAGAGCATTATGGAAACATCCTAATCTCTATGACTGAGGCTGTAAATAACGCCATGGTTCACGGTAATAAATTAGACCCTGAAAAGCAGGTGGTAGTGAAGGTAAAAACTGATGAAACCAGCATTTACTTCACCATCACAGACCAAGGCCCGGGTTTCGACTACGATAATCTCCCAGACCCTACAGCTCCAGAAAACATAGAAAAACCGAACGGTAGAGGTGTTTTCCTTATGAAGAACCTAGCAGACGAATGCTCGTTTGAAGAAAACGGTAGGATTGTGGAGTTAGAGTTTAAGGCGTTGCAATAGCGATTCAAATTAGAGATTTGACATTTGAAATTCAAGTTTTCCTGATATACAACTAATCATTAGTGTACTCAAGATTATAAACCCTTTAACTGTTTTGGCGGGCTACGTTTTCTGCGTAGCTTTCTATTTGATATTTCTAGATTTTGATGCACCTGATGGTTGGGGACAGGCTTTTGGTTTCGGTTTGTTAATATTTGTTCCTCCTCCATTACTCATTAACTGGTTTATCAATTCTAGGAAATTCCCTATCACTAAGATGCTCCTCCTTAATTCTATTTCATTTATGGCTCTTTTTCCATTGTATGTATATTGGGGTGTAATTGAGTTTTAATGCCAAAACAAATCCACTTCCATACCGCAGATGTCTCCTATCAGTTAAAGCACAAGACTGATATCAGAAAATGGATAAAAGCTACCATAAAAGCTGAAAAACATGAGCTAGACGAAATTTCATACATCTTTTGTTCAGACGATTATCTTCTTAAAATCAATCAAGACCACCTGAACCATGATACTTACACGGACATCATCACCTTTGATTATACAGAAGGAAAACTCATCTCATCTGAAATATACATTAGTGTAGAACGTGTAAAAGAAAACGCGAAAACACTGGGCGTGAAATTCATAGATGAATTACACAGAGTGATTATCCATGGGGTTTTACATCTGTGTGGATATAAGGATAAATCAGATGAAGAGGTGCTTAAAATGCGGGAGATGGAGGACAGCTATTTAGCCAAACGTGCTTTCCCCTAAAATAACCTCGTCATAACTACTACATATCTTTCGTATTACCTTTGCATCGCATTAGTTCAGCGGTTAGAGAAACTTTCAACTCCAAACCTTGAACTCCAAACTATTCAAAAATGCTCCAAGAATATGACGTAATAGTAGTAGGTGCTGGTCATGCAGGAAATGAAGCTGCTGCTGCTGCTGCTAACTTAGGTTCTAGTGTCCTACTCATTACTATGAACATGAATACCATAGGTCAAATGAGTTGCAATCCTGCCATGGGAGGAATAGCTAAAGGACAGATTGTCAGAGAAATAGATGCATTAGGAGGCTACTCTGGGCTTGTGTCTGATAAAAGTACCATTCAGTTTAAAATGCTCAATAGGTCAAAAGGTCCAGCCATGTGGAGTCCTCGTACACAGAACGACAGATTGATGTTCGCTACGGAGTGGAGAGATATGCTCGAGAAAACGCCTAACGTGGATTTCTGGCAAGATATGGCCAAAGAATTACTCATAGAAGGGCAAAAAGTAGTGGGTGTAAAAACCGCTATGGGAATAGAAATCAAATCCAAAACTGTAATTCTAACCAGTGGAACGTTCCTAAACGGATTAATCCACTTGGGTGAAAAACAATTTGGTGGTGGTAGAGCTGGGGAGTCTGCAGCTTTCGGGATTACAGAATGTTTAAATGAACTAGGATTCGAGTCTGGAAGAATGAAAACTGGAACGCCTCCTAGAGTGGATGGTAGAAGCCTAGATTACTCTAAAATGGAAGAACAACCTGGTGATGAAAATCCGGTGGCTTTTAGTTTCCTGACCAAAGAGTATTTGAAAGAACAGCGCTCTTGTCACATGACATATACCAATGGTGATGTGCACGATATCCTGAGAACAGGTTTTGACCGCTCGCCTATGTTTAATGGAAGAATCCAAGGCTTAGGCCCCAGGTACTGTCCGAGCATTGAGGATAAAATAGAACGTTTCTCTGAGCGTCCTCGTCATCAAATCTTCGTAGAACCTGAAGGGTGGAATACCATAGAAATCTATGTAAATGGATTCTCCACATCACTTCCTGAAGATGTTCAAATGAAAGCCATGAAACTCATTCCTGGTTTTGAAAATGCTAAGATGTTCAGACCTGGTTATGCTATCGAATATGACTACTTCCCTCCTACTCAACTCAAGCATACGTTAGAAACTAAAATCATAGATGGACTATTCTTCGCTGGTCAGATTAACGGTACCACGGGTTATGAAGAAGCCGCTTGTCAAGGATTAATGGCAGGAATAAACGCTCACTTGTTCCACGTGGAACAAGACCCATTTATTCTAACTCGTTCTGAAGCCTACATAGGAGTTCTTATAGATGACTTAATTACCAAAGGTACTGAAGAACCCTACAGAATGTTCACCTCTAGAGCAGAATACAGAATTCTTCTTAGACAAGATAATGCTGACCAACGTTTGACTGCTAAAGCCCATAAATTAGTTTTAGCCTCAGAAGAACGCTATCAACTCTCAGAAGAAAAAAGAGCTCGCACCGATAATATATTTAATTTCCTAAGAACTGAAAGTGTAGCTCCTG
>CAZTVP010000190.1:0-5422 GCA_964616995.1 uncultured Comamonadaceae bacterium | reverse complement strand
TTCACGCTGGATTTAAGTAAAGAGCGCGTTTTAGTCATTACCTCATCTCTATCTTTCAGATTCCCTATAGCATTAGGTCTAGTAATATCCCAGAAAGGTTCAAGCTTCCTTTCAGAATCATTAATGGTAAGCACATGACCTGCTGGTATGGAATGAACTCCATTAATTATAGTCCGTGGGCTATGGACTGTTTGATAACGCAGGTATTCAAACAGAGCTGGCTCATTTAGTTTTCTTGGAATGAGGTCTGAGGCTAGGAGACTTCTTAACTCACTACTAAAAATGAATTCATTATCAGTTTCAGCGTAATAAAGCGGCTTAATTCCTAGTCTATCTCTAGCTATAATTAGATTCTGACGGGACTTATCCCAAATAGCCAAGCTAAACATTCCGTTTAGTTTCTTCAGAAATTCTATACCCCACTTAAAGTAAGCTGCCAACACTACTTCGGTATCTGAAGAGGTTTTAAACTCGTAGGATGAACCTATTTCAGATTTGAGTTCTAAGTAGTTATAAACTTCTCCATTGAATACAAAAACTATATTGTCATCAGAAGAAGTAAACGGTTGGTTAGAGGCTTCACTAGTGTCTATGATGCTTAGCCTTCTATGGCCTAGAGCTACACTGCTATCGCTATAAATACCATCGTTGTCTGGACCTCTGTGCGCTAGTGTATCATTCATTTTACGAATGATATTTTTAGGCTCATTAAGCTTATCTACTCCGAATATTCCGTTTATTCCGCACATGGATGGACTTTGAAAGGACGTAAAAGTAAATAACTGCTACTAATTGATAGGGAAAGCAATTAATGAACTGAAATTATTCTTCTAATTTTGGTTCAGATTAATTTACAAATGACTCCTGTTAGAACATATGAAGACTTTACTAATAAAAAGTCAATTACCGAAAAAGTAAGAGCTGGTCTCAGAAAATCTTTCATTTTAGCTTCTGCAAGAGTTAGTAACAAGACTTTTTTAAATGGAAATTGGATTCAGTTTCCTTATTATCACCATGTGTTCGATGATGAAAAATTAGGGTTTGAAAGACAGCTTAAATTTTTGTCTAATTATGGAGAATTCATTTCTATGGACCAATCCTTAGAATTACTTAAGGAGCCAAGCAAAATAGATGGAAGATATTTCTGTGTGGGTTTTGACGATGGTTTTTCTAGTTGTGGGAGTAATATGGTTGAAGTTACTGAATCCCTAGATATTCCTGTTATTGTGTTTTTACCTACGTCATTTGTAGGGTTTTATCCAGAGGAAGATAACTTAGATATGTTATCAGCTTTTAAGAATTCTGGAAATCCGCCAATGGATTTTTTATCATGGTTGGAGTGCAAAGACTTACTTAGTAGAAAGGTCAGTTTCGGTTCTCATACCGTAAGTCATGTACCTCTGAAAGAATTGACTGATCAACAGCTAAAGTATGAGCTGAAACAATCAAAGCAGGAAATAGAAGAGAAACTTGACATTGAATGTATTCATTTTGCTTGTCCTTGGGGCAGACCAAACATTGATTTTGATGTGAACTCGATAAAAGAAATTATGATCGAATGTGGGTATCAGTCGTTCTCTACTACTGAGAGAGGAGTCATGAGTACTGATTTTTCCAATCCATATCATATTAGAAGAGACCATTTACTGGCTAATTGGGAGAATTTTCAACTAAAGTATTTTTTACTTAGTTAGGAAAGAGCAGTCAGAAGTGACTTTGCCCAAATGGTAGGGGTTATATTAGAGGCGAGTCTTTTACTTTCTTGAATCATTTCTAAAGCATCTTTTTCATCTTGTAGCACAAAGAATCTCATAGCCTCTTTTAACTGCTTGATATTGTTATGCTGAAATTCTAGACCGTTTACTGAACTTCTAAGAAAGACTTCACCTGCACCTATTTTATCACTTAAAATCATAGGAAATCCACAGATGGCCATTTCATGGACAGATACTCCCCATGGTTCAAAATGGCTTGGTAATATATACACTCTTGTTTCAGCTAAGTACTTTTTGAAATCCTTAGGTTGGATAAAACCGAAGTGTTTAATTTTAGGATGTATCGATCTGTTCTCATATTCCGCACCAGTTCCTAAACACCAGAGTTCCCAGTCGTTCGGAAATTCCTCTTGAAGTTCTTCGAACGCCTGCCACATATCAAATATTCCTTTTATTTTTATATATCTTCCGACAAATAGAAATTTCTTAGGAAGATTTTCAAGTTTTGTGGGTAGTGTTTCTGAAGCTATTTTATGAAATAAATCATAATCTGCGGAGTAAGCATTTCGTATGATTTGTGAATCTTTGAAACCCAGTTTTTGAGCGAATTTTCGTTGATGTTTTCCCGGAACAAAAGCGAAATCGAATAAGTTTTGAAAGATAATTCTACCAGCTATGGTCTGAAGTTTTTGCTTTAGACTATTATCCCATTTATTGTCAAACCCGAGTAAAGTTGTACAATTTGATTTTTCACTCCGCACTATTTCTAAATATTTTTTATTACTCCATCCAGCACAATACAATAGATTAGGCTTCAGTGTTTTTACTTTGATTTTTAATTCCGCAGCTGAATAATCTGACTCATTATAAAATTTAATTTGTTCTGATAATTCATCGAATTTAAATGGAGCTTCTTTATTTACCTGAGTTTTAAAAATATGTATTTCTCCATTGGTTTGACGTTGTAATTCAGAGACGCACGAAATGAAATATCCAGCAAGCTCAGGATATAGAATTACGATGACTGGATTCATGTGGACTTCTGTATTCATTATAAAAGAAGAAACTTATGCAATCTTACTTATCTTTCGAAAGATTAACTAATGTTACATGGCTAATTTTATAATATGTGAGTACGAGGATTGGATGGAAGATCAAGTAGCACAGATGTTTATTCATGAATATGGGGGAAGTGAAGAGGGATTTCTAAGTTACTTTAGGTCTTTTTATGATTTGGATTATCAAAAGGAAAAGTGTATTCGTATGGTGGCTTTGGATGAGAAGAGAGTGGTTGGTTTTCAGAGTTATTTCTTTTGGCCAATTAAAGGCATAAAGAATCTGAACTCGTATCAATCTGGTAATTCTTTAGTTCATCATGAATATAGAGGAAAAGGGATATTTAGAGAATTATTAAATCATATCAATGAAAGGCTCACTGAAAAGAAAGTTGAGTTGCTCATAGGTTATCCAGTTCAACAGTCTTTCAGTTCTTTCATTAAAAATGGCTGGAATAATCCATTTGATTTGAATTGGTATATCAAGTTAGTGAACCCCTTTGCACCGCTGTTAACTGCATTAAATTTTAAACCAAGGGGAAACTTCAGTCAAGACTCTAAGTTTGATGAGGAAAAGCCTTATTCACAAAATTTTATAGACTGGAGAAAAAGTTGGCAGAAAGATGAGTTTTACTATTATCTGTACAGGAATGGAGAAGAAGTAGTTGAGTTTGAAATGAAACTCCAGAAAAGAAAAAAGGTCATAAATGAGTTCATAATTGGTCAAGTTTTTAGTAATTCTAATCGGATTGATTTTCTAGAATCTTCCTTGAGGAGCTTAGTAAGAGATTCAAGAAAATCATTATCAATAGGCTTCTTGTCATGCGCTTTGAATGAGAAAAGTTCAGATCCATTCGTAAAAGTTGTGGTTCAACGATTTAAAAAGATTTCAAAGAAAATTTATTTCATTTCGAAAAATGAATCTCCTAAAGACTATCAAGAGAGTTTAAAAGCACTAGCTTTTTATAGAGGAGACTTGGACACTTGGTAGCTCATGATCAATGTTTAATGCTTCTTTGTTTTTCTGCTTGGTATAATAGTATAGCCAGATAAAGAAAGGAAATCCATTGTAAAAGTAATGACCTTGTCTTATTAGGTAAAGGAGGATAATTAGAAAACATCCTACCGAAATTATCCAGTACTCTTCTCTCACAGCAGATTTATGAGGAATATAGTTCCTAAAGAAGAATCCTAGAAAAAGTATTATGCCAAAAATTCCTGTTTCGGAGAGCAATCTTAGGAACATAGAATTGGCGTCAGACGAGTTGAATTCGATTTCTACGGCTCCTATTTTATTGGTTAAAGAATACTTTTCAAAAGCCGTTGAATGTGAGCCTAAACCAGTACCGAAAAGTGGGTTTTTCAGGAAATTAGTAGTAGCTACATGGTAGTTATTATAAAGCACGAAGCTAGATCCGTGTATTTTGTAATCATAAATGTTTCCAGTTCTGAAAATCTCTATTGTTCCATCTACTCTGTCTCTGAACTCTTCTATGTTTTGGTAAGCTAAAAAAGAGGAAATGAGTAATACTGGCCCTGAGAGAAGAGCAGCGGTAATGAATCCTCTTCGAATTAATAAAAATAAAAATCCTATAAAAAGGGCAAAAATACCTAATGAAGAAAATGACAGTAGATACATCACTACTATGGTGATACACTTTTTCCTGTTAATGAATAAATATTTTCCTGTAGAAAGACTATGTATACTGGTAAACATGGCAGGGGCTAAACTAGCTGCTACGTATGAAGGCTCTGAGAAAATGCTGTTTACTCTTATTCCTAAACCACCTTCAGAAACCCCCCATTTATTTAGGATCCAGCTAAATCTATAAAGCGGTGAAATGCCTAAATGCCAAGCAATAAGCTGAATAATCCCTATGATAGCTATGAAGTAACATGAGATCAAGTAAATTTTGAATAAGTGGGATATGTTTTTAGAGTAAAGTTCGAAAACGAGTTGATAAAATAAAATCGAAATTCCAAAACCAAGAGAAATCTTAAGGAATTGAGATAGAGTGTTTTCTCCTACAATTACATAAACGATTCCCATTAAAAATATGGGCAAAAAGATCTTAAGTATCAATGGAGAAATACCATATTTCAAAATAAGGACAGGAAGTAAAATGAGAATTGGAATATAGCTTAAGTAGATTTCAGCGGGTGACCTCAATAGAACTAGTGAATTCATGAAGATAGATGTCATTACTAAGACATCAATTAGTCCTCCTGGCTTTTCTTTGTCTGTAGTTTTTCTACTCATGGAGCTATGAAGTGCTCTTCACTTTTTGGTGTTTGTTTTTTAGTTTTAGAAAAGGTCTTTCTAAATATTTATATGAATACCAAGAACTTCCTAATGTTAACATTAATACGGCTAGATAAATTAAGGCATTGACAAAAGGAGAATAAGTTATCTCGTATTTCTTGAGCAGTGCTATCACCAAAGTGCAGAAGATAAAGTGATACATATAGATACCATAAGATATTCTGCCGAGTTCTTTGAATATCTTAGATTCAAGCTTTAAAAATGATTTTGGATTTGTAGAAACGTTTAGAATGATAATAGCGAAATTGAATGAAAGCACTATGTGTTGTACATCTTGGAGACCGAAGGGAGTGAAGTAAATGATTAGTGGAATGGACCAAATACTAATA
>CAZTVP010000189.1:0-5450 GCA_964616995.1 uncultured Comamonadaceae bacterium | reverse complement strand
GCTAAATCTACATCCTGATTCGTGGCGTTATACACTTCTATCCAATCATCAAACTCACCAAACTCATCGGCTATGGTGTTATTATTTCTAGCCATGATTTCATTGATGTGAATCTGGCATTGCGCAGCGAACGCGAAAAAAAGCAATAGGGCTGTTAGGAGGTTATTCTTCTTCATGTCTTGAACTAGTGATACAAATTAACGCCTTGAAATCCTAAGTTACACTAACTTGGCTGCGCAAAAACAAACTAATTTCAGTGGAAAAGAAAATCGGGAAACGAATTAGCTTCGAAAAACGAACGGATAGTTACAGTGTGAGTATTTCTCAGCGAGTTAAACCATGGCAGGAAGCATTGATTTTTGGCTGGGTGGCTCTATGGCTGGTATGTGGATTCTTCTTCCTATCTCAGTATTTCATCAGTGATGATGAGAATCAGAAAATATTCATCATCATTTTCATGGGGTTTTGGTCTTACCTATTGTTTAAGGCGTTGCAAATATTGGTTTGGAGACTAGCTGGGTCTGAAGAGTTAGTTCTTTCTAAAGGAGAACTCAAATACAAGAGAGCATTCGCAGGGATAGGAAGAGTCAGAAAAGCCAACTTGAAAACAGTAAAAAACCTAGGCCTAATCAAGTATTCAGAAAAGTCATTTAAACAGAGTTTCGAGAGTTATTTCTGGAGTATGGGTGCGGAGAAAGTCGGCTTTCAGACGGATAAAAAATACTTTATGTTAGGCATGCAGCTCGAAGAAAAAGATGCTAAACTCCTAGCAGACCTTATAAATGCTGGTGTAAAGAAATTTAAGAATTAATCAGCTAGAGAAAGTGTTTCTCTTTCCCATGTGCTTTTAGTGATGCTGCTGTTGTTCTTGAAATAATAGGTAGCGTGCTTGTCTATGACCTTAGAATAGGTGTCTATTTTATTTCCAAGCTTAACAGTTCTTTCTATTACCAGTTTTCTTCCTTGGTTCAGCTCGAAACTACGCTCTGTTACACCTTCAGCTAAATCTTCTGTCCCTTCTTGGGCATGATAATCTTCATACGCCTTAACTCCTCCGTTATCTACCGCATGAATTTCTTCTCTCTTTATCTTTCTCTGTACACTCTCTTGAGCAGCTCTGTTCTGGTTAAATTTCTGAATATCTTCTTTTACATCCGCCATTTCACCCTGAGTGCTTTTTCTTCTTTGGTCTAGCTCAGTTAGTTCCTCCTTTCTGTTTTCTTTCGTCTGTTCTAGGCGTTCAGAATTAACCATAATACGCTCATCTTGAAGGTATGTATTTTCTTCTATGAACTCTTTTCTATCCTTTTGAATTTGGTCGTTTTTAGCTTGAGCCTCCATTCTTCTTTGAGTCCCATCTTTCTTCATGCTTTCTATTTCCTCCTTAGCTCTGGTAACTTCGTACTCATTGTCTTTACGAAGCACCTCTCCTGTTTCTTGGTAGCTTCTGTTAGCCTTGTCTAATTCCTTCTTGGCCTGATTGAAATCTTCTGTATTTTCGTTTAAAGACCTGTCGTTTTTAGTCTGATTGAACTCTCGGATATTTTCTTTTACCTCTCTTAACTTGTAGTCATCTTCTACTCTTCTGTCCGTGGCATTTAGCGCGTAATCCTCGTTAGCCTCTCTAATTTTCTTAGCTCCAGAGTCGAAATTCTCTCTTTTGTCTTTATGGTAGATTTCCCCTTCGGCATAAAGACGCTGGATTTCATTTTTAGCCGTTTGGATTTCAGATGAAGCCGCTTTAGAATCCTCTAGTGAATTAGAGGCTTTATGCTGAAGCCACTGCTGGTGCTCGTCTTTATACACTTGCATAGCGTCTAACTTGGCTTCATTCTCATCTAGCTTCTGCTGCTTGTAGAATTCTTCTGCTTGCCTTTCTGCTTGAGTATCTATATTGCTAGCTAAGTTTCTTCTATTGGCTTCTTCCTCTTCTTTTCTTCTTCTTTCTTCTTCTAGCAATCTCTGCTGTTCTGCTAACTCCTCCTCTAGTCTTAGCCTTTCAGCTTCAGCTGCTTCTTCTTCTAATAACCTTTGTCTTTCGAGCTCTGCTAGTCTTTCTTTTTCTGCTTCAGCTTCAGCAGAGGCTGCCTTTTCTGCTTCGGCTGCTAACTCTTTTTCTTTTAAAAGCTCTTCTATCCTGTTAATTCTTTGCTTTGGGAATTTCTCGTCAGGTAAGATGGCTAGCGCATCTTCATAAGCAGTTTTAGCCTCATTTAATTCTTCTGAAACGAATAGCGAATTAGCTTTTTCAAGCGCAGCATCGTATTCCTGTTGGATTTTATTTTCTGCATCTGCAGCTTCATTAGCTAGTGCTTCTTGTGCTAATTCTTCTATTCTTTTACGTGCTTCTTCTATTTGGTTTTGAGGATACGACTCCGAAGGGAAAATCTCCAACGCTTGCTCGTATTGAGTGATAGATAATTCGTAGTCTTCACCATTATAAGAACCATCTGCCTTGGCTATGAGGTCATCATACCTTTTTTGTTTGGCAGCTTCTGCATCAGCTGCAGCTAGCATTTCATCTAACTTAGCCTGTGCTTCGTCTATTTTCTTTTTAACATCCTTATCACCAGGAATTATATCTCTGGCAGCTTTATAATTATCAAGAGCTGACTGGTATTCTTCTGAGCTCATATCAGAATCTCCAGCTGCTATGTATTCGTCAAATTTAGCTTGGTCTCCTGCAGCTGCTATTAACTCTTCTAATTCTCTGATTTTGTCTTTAGGTTCTCTCTCCTCCGGTTTTAAAGACTGTGCCTCTTGGAATTTAGACATGGAAGCTTCATAGTCTTTGTCTTTCATTAGAGAGTTACCTTCCTTGATAGCTGCTTGGTACTGAGCTTCTAGTTCCGCGTCCTTGTTTTGCAACGCTAACAAACGCTCTGCTTCGGCCAACTGAACTTGAGCCTTTTCTTCATCTGGAAACAGATCAAGAGCTGAGGTGTAAGTACTTACAGCATCTTCATACTTCTCTTTAGTGAGTTCATCACTTCCCTGAATCATAAGCTCATCAAATCTCTTTCGCTTTTCTTTTTCTGCTTCTGCTAGGTTTTGAAGTCTAATTTTTTCAGCTTCGACCTTATTCATGATTTGACGTGTGTAGTCAAAATCAAACTCTATGGAATTTCTTCCAGCGTCATAAGCAGCTATACCTATGGGCTCTTCTAGAATGGACTCATCAAAACCTTCAATGTACTCAAACAGAGACATATCCAAGTCTAACTTAAAGCCTCCCTCCTGGTCTTCTTCAGGAATATACTTGGTGTTGATTTCTATCTTCTTGCCTATGTAGCCGTCTTTAGAAAACTTGATATTGTACAAATGTCCAAGCGGTAAATCAAACTCGAACTTAGAACTTCCTGAAGTGGTGTATGAATCAAAACTCTTTCCATCCTGAGTCACCTGTACGATTACAGACTCCATCTTGTGATTGGTTTCCACCTCTTTTACAGTTCCATAAATATGAATATCCTCTTGACCGAAAAGCACCTGTGATGCCATCAGAAACAAGAAGCTCATGATGAGTTTTATATGGGATTTACCTTGCATATTTGCCCTAGAACAAATTTCTTACCAATACCAATTGGTAGTTATATAACGTAAAAATATGAATTTTAGTTATTGGGAAAGTCAGTTCTTTTTAGCCAAAGCTAATCTAGTGGTGATAGGTGGAGGAATTAGCGGTCTTTCCGCGGCTTATCACGCTCATGTTAAAAATCCCAATTGGGAGATTATAGTGCTGGAACAGTTTCCGAATGGAAATGCGGCAAGCACCAGAAATGCAGGCTTTGCCTGCTTCGGTAGTGCGGGAGAATTAGTAGATGATTTAAAATGTGGTAGCTCTAAGGAAGCCGTTTTTCAGTTAGCTGAAACTCGATATAAAGGACTCGAGTTACTCCTAAAAACTTTGGGAGAAAAAAACGTTGATTATCACCCATGTGGCAGCTTAGAGCTGTTTACTAAAGAACAATCAGAAGAATTTGAAGAAGTTCAGGATGTCTTAGATGAGTTGAATAAAGAACTAAATCTCAGCGGTGCAAAACAGAAAATTTTCAGCACATCCGAAGTCCCATTAGATTTAACGGACTACTCTCAAGCTATAGAAAACCATTTAGAAGGTAAACTTAACCCAGGCCTTATGATAAAAGCCTGGAAGGAACTCTGTGTGGAAAGTGGTATTATAATTTACAAGGGTGAAAAAGCCGTTATTCAAGATGAAGGCAAAGTGGTAAAATTTGGCTCTCACTCTATAAAAACTGACCAAGTAGCAGTCTGTACAAATGGTCTTAGTTCTAGTTTAGGAATGGACTTAGACGTTACGCCAGCTAGAAACCTGGTCCTTTTGACTAAACCACTTCCAGATTTAAAGTTAGACGCTACTTACCATCACTTGAAAGGGTATTATTACTTTAGAAAAATTCATGAGCGACTACTTCTTGGTGGAGGAAGACATTTATTCAAAGCTGAAGAAGAAACTGAAGAATTCTCAGTAAATCAACAGCTTAAAGCTCATTTAGTCAATTACTTAGAAAAACACTTCCATCTTCGAGAAAGTGACTTAGAGATGGAATGGACTGGAATTTTAGGAGTTTCAGAAGACAAAACTCCTATCATTAAGCGTATCAACTCTAACATTTGCTGCGGAGTAAAGCTAGGTGGAATGGGGGTGGCTATAGGAACCTTAGTAGGAAAAGAAGTGGCTGAGCTGCTTTAATCCGAATTATGCATTATAGAGATTAGCCTAACTGTTCTTTTAGAAATGCTATGACTTTTTCTTCTTCTTTAGGGTGGAAGCACTGAATATCTTCATAGCGCTTAAACCAGGTCAGCTGCCGCTTAGCGAATCTCCGTGTATTTCTTTTCACCAGTCTTATGGCTTCTTCTAAATCATATTCACCTTCCAAATACCCGAAGATTTCTCTATAACCTACGGTTTGAAGAGAATTTAATGCTCGTTTTTCAAAAACGCTTTTTACCTCCTCTACTAATCCTTCTTCCAGCATTAAGTCAACTCTCTGATTAATGCGTTCATAAAGCTCTTCCCTATCCCTGTTTAAACCTAGGGTAAGGATGTTAAAGCTTCTCTCCTTTTGCGTGTTTGATTTTAGCTGAGAATATGGTTTTCCAGAGACCTCACAAACTTCCAGCGCTCTGATAAGTCTCTGGGTGTTGGATATATCCATGGACTCGTAGGTAACAGGGTCGAGTTGTTTTAAACGATTTTGCACCGCGGATAATCCGTCATTTTCTAATTCCTGAGTTAGTCGTTTTCTCACCGATTCATCTGCCGGAAGGTCATCAAATCCATGGACCAAACCTTGATAATATAGGCCTGAGCCACCTACACAAAGCGCTACTTCATTAGTCTTAAAGTAATTCTCTAAAAACTGAACAGCATCCTTTTCGAATTGTCCTGCGCTGTATGCATCCTCTAATTCTAAGTTATCTAT
>CAZTVP010000188.1:0-5483 GCA_964616995.1 uncultured Comamonadaceae bacterium | reverse complement strand
ATTTAGATGCAGAGATATTCTTTATCACTGGAGACATAGGTGCAGGACCTTGGGCCTCAGATTTGGCCTACTACAAGTATGATGAACATATTCATTTTATAGCCAGTGGAATGGGTGATAATGAAAAGGATAATTTCTTAATGGTAGATGTAAACTCATATTCAGAGGTTTCTATCCAAGTAGTTCACTTGAATGAAAAAACAGAAAATCACATTGAAGATTTAACTCAATATCTCGAGTGACCAATTAACTTTGCACCGCGAAATCTACAACTTACAAATCCGATAAAAATGAGCATAAGAGCACTTGAACCTACGGCAGTTTGGAATCATTTTTCAGACTTAAACGCAGTACCTAGAGCCAGTAAAAAAGAGGAACAGATTATTCAGTTTATGATGGACTTCGGGAATGGTCTTGGGCTTAAAACCTTTAAAGATGAAATAGGTAATGTGTTTATTTTCAAACCTGGAACTCATGGATTAGAAGACAGACCTACTGTAATTATGCAAGGGCATATAGACATGGTGCATCAGAAAAATGCGGATGTTGATTTTGATTTTGCTACACAGGGCATAGACATGTTCATAGAAGGTGATTGGGTAAAAGCCAAAGGGACGACTTTAGGAGCAGATAACGGAATGGGCGTGGCTATGATAATGGCGCTGCTCTCTTCTGACTCTATTCCTCACCCTCCGCTAGAAGCCTTATTTACTGTAGATGAAGAAACTGGAATGACAGGGGCGCTAGGGCTTAAAGGTGGAATTTTAAGCGGTAGAATAATGATTAACCTAGACACCGAAGATGATGATGAGCTCACTATAGGCTGTGCTGGAGGAGTGGATGTTACCGCCACTAGAAATGCTGACTACGAAGCCACTCCTAACGACATGAAAGCCTTTAAAATCACCGTGAATGGTTTGAATGGTGGACACTCTGGAATGGATATTATTAAAGGATTAGGAAATGCCAATAAAATCATGAACCGCATCTTATGGAAATCTCATGAAAACCATGGTTTACGAGTGGCTGATGTAGAAGGTGGAGGGCTGCGCAATGCTATTCCAAGAGAGAGTTTCTCAGTAGTGACTGTACCTTCTAATCATGTAGCAGAGTGGCAAGCTGATTTTAATAAGAAAGCTAGTGAAATAAAAGCAGAATATGCTAGCAATGATGAAGGTTTAAACATTTCATTCGAACCTACAGAGGTTCCAGAACAAGTTTTAACTGTAGATTTTCAGAATAAGGTAATAGCTGCTATCTACTCTTCTTTTAATGGAATTTATAGAATGAGCCCAGACATAGAAGACTTGGTTCAGACCAGTAACAATTTAGCCAAGGTCACTATTACTCCTGAGAAGTGTGAGGTTCTATGCTTGACTCGTTCATCAGTAGATTCTGAAAAACTAGATTTAGCTGATTCACTAGCGGCTTCTTTCGAACCAGCTGGATTTAACGTAGAACTAAGTGGTTCTTATCCTGGCTGGACTCCTGCTCCTAAGTCAGAATTAGTAGAAATGATGAGAGACTTATATGTAGAAATGTTCGAAGAGCATCCTCATGTAATGGCTTGTCATGCTGGATTAGAATGTGGAATCCTAAGTACAAACTATCCGGGCATGGACATGATTAGCTTCGGGCCTAATATCAGAGGAGCTCACTCGCCAGATGAAAAGTGCCAGATTAGTTCCGTTCAGAAATCATGGAAGTATCTACTAGAAGGGTTAAAAAGAATCTAACCTACTCGAAATAGATATCCTTAACCAATTGGATTTTCCCGGTTCTGAATAATTTAAACGATTCAGCTCTTAAAGTGTACCATTTCTTTAGCTTGCTGAGTTTTAAGCTCAACTTCTTTTTGGTTTCTATGGTACTCACTATTCCGCTATACCGCACATCTCCGAATCCTGATAAGGTCAATTCTTCTGCGCGTATAAATTCTAGGAGCTCAGTCATTATTTCTTCGCGCTGCTGTTGATTCAGTTCTTTAGCTAATCTAAAATCTAATCTGACTCCACGCTTCTCTGGACGTTCTTTTGAATAATTCCCTATGTCTCTTACGGTAAGCTGACTCATTTGTACACCCATAAGATACGACTTATATCATTTCTAAATGAACACTTTTAGCTCCCTCAGAGCTCACAGATGGGTTTTCTGATAATTCTAAAGACAAGAATTGACCTAAAGATTCTAACCATCCAAGTGGATGAAACTGTTCAGAGGTAGAGTGGTTCTGATTTTTCATAGTGAATTGATTTAATTGATTTACCATTTGATTTATTGCTTTAATTGAGTTCACAAACCACGCTTAGGTGACCGTAAACTATTTACGCAGTAACCAAAAAAGATTCCAAAACCTGATTTCCTTTACAATTTAGTAACGTAGGATTCGGCTTACAAAGACCTTCAATTGAAGATTCTTAACCATCACTCAACTCAGAAAAATCCAGTTGGAACAGGACACTCAGAGGAAATGCAGCATTTCCACACATTTCTGTTTGAAATCCAAGAATGACTCAGAGCTACAGCCCTTATGTTCCCATAGATTTGAAAACAAGAAATTTAAACGGATGTTCGGTTCATGATTAAAGTATCTCTCTTTACTCTTTTTACTTCTCTCACGATAATGATGGGTGCGCTACTAGCTGATGGAGTTGTAATAGACCATAACCTTCCAGCTACACTACAACCAGGAGAAAAAACAATAGTATCAGTAAATATTAACAAAGGTGAAGTAACGGGCTTTGCTAAATTACAACTCGAAATACCTGCCGGCCTAACTGCAAGAGCAATTAAGAAAAGCGGAGCTTCGTTCACCTTCTCTGGTCAAAAGGCCAAATTTATCTGGATGACCCTTCCAGATAAGCAAGAATTCCAAGTAGAATACGAGCTAGAAGCAGGCTCTACTGTAAATGGCTCAAAAGTTATAGAAGGACAGTTCTCTTACATAAAACAGAACGAAAGAGTGGATTACGATATAGCACCACAGATCATTAATGTGGGAGATGTTGTAGTAGAAAACACCGAAGATACATCTAATCAAGAATCAGAAACTGTAGCTTCTAGCACTACAAGTTCGGTAACTACATCAGATGCTCGAGCTACTAGAGTTTTCACACCCGTGGGAGATGGAGAATACTTTGTAGAAGTAAGTGCTGAAGATGTAGTAACCGATGGATTCGCAAAGTTGGTAGAAGAAATCACTCCTGGTTACGCTATCAAAGAAGAGTCCGCTGGAGAATCCATAGTAACAGTAGAGGACAACAGCATTAAGTTTGTTTGGTTTGAGATTCCTTCAGACCCCAGCTATAGTGTTTCATATATGCTCACTAGAACTACTGCATCCTCTGCTCCAGAAATAGATGGGAAATTCTCATTCGTGCAGAATAATGAAACGGCTGAAGTAGCCGTGATACATCAGGAAATTGTTAGTGCTAGAGATTTTGGTGGAGCTGAAGATTTAGCAGACGAAACAGAAACCGAAGCAGTAGAACAAACGCAAGAAATAGTAGAAAACACCACTGAGAATACTGAAACTGAAAGTTCAGTTTCTGACGCTCAAGACAACGCAGACAACGTTACCTCAACTCAAACTCAGGAAAAGAATAACGTAAATACGAATACTTCATCTTCTGAAGATGAAGTGATAGCTACTACTGAAGAAACCATCAGTAATATTCCAGACCCTGAAAATGGTATAAACTATAAAGTGCAATTAGCAGCTACACACAAATATATAGCTGCCAATACATTTAAGAAGAATAACGGTATTTCTGAAAGCATCCAAACAGAAAACCACGAAGGATGGACAAAGTTTGTAACTGGCTCTCACGCTGAATACAAGCAAGCCAGAGATGCTAGAAACGAAATAACTGCTACGTATAAAAAATTAAGAGGGCCATTTGTGACCGCTTATAACAATGGTGAAAGAATCACTGTTCAAGAAGCGCTCATGATTTCTAAACAGAAATGGTACCAGTAAAAAAGCTAACACTCAACGGAGTGCGTTCATGGTAATTTTGGTTAATTATTATTGAATTTGTTTAGGTAAATTAATCCGAAAAATCCTCTGTTACTCAGGGGATTTTTCACTTTTACAGAATTATGTGGAATTCATTCATTAAAGGATATATCAGCTACTTAAAAATGGAGCGTTCATTGAGTGAGAACTCTGTGGTTTCCTATACCGCTGATATAGATAAAATGAGGAGATATTTCAATCAAATAGAACCTATCTCTTCTCCTATTTCTGTAACAGCTGAGCAGCTCTCTACATTCATCCGTTGGGTTTCAGAAATGGGCTTCTCAGGAAGGACTCAAGCCCGCATGATTTCTGCTATTAAAGGATTCTACAAGTATTTGATTTTAGAGAACGAAATAGAAGTTAGCCCTGCACAACTTTTAGAAACTCCTAGGCTTCAGCGGAAGTTACCCGACACATTGTCTGTAGATGAAATAGACCAGCTAATTTCTGCCATAGAACTGCACACTGACCATGGAACTAGGAATAAAGCCATGCTGGAAACACTCTACAGCTGTGGGCTCCGGGTTTCGGAACTAATTACGCTCAAACTTTCAGACTATTACCCTGAGGATAATTACTTAAAAGTAAAAGGAAAAGGCTCAAAGGAACGGTTGGTTCCCATAGGTTCAGCAGCCATCAAATACAATAAAATTTACCTAGAATCCATCCGAAATCATCAGGATATCAAAACTGGGCATGAAGACTTTATCTACCTAAACAGAAGAGGTGCTCATCTCTCTAGAGTAATGGTTTTTATGGTCATAAAGGAATTAGCAGTAAAAGCTGGAATCAAGAAGAATATTAGTCCACATACGTTTAGGCACAGTTTTGCAACGCACCTCATAGAAGGTGGAGCAGATTTACGCGCGGTGCAAACCATGCTCGGACACGAAAGCATCACTACTACAGAAATCTACACGCATTTAGACCGAGATTTTATTCGTGATTCTCTGCTTACCTTTCACCCGAGAATGAAGTGATGGAAATCCGTTTTAACCATATCGTACCTGAGCCGCTGAGAGAAACACTTTCTGAGTCTCAAGTTTGGGCGAGCGACTTTACACTTAAAGCTGGAGAAAGCTCACTGATATCAGCAGCTTCAGGGAAAGGAAAATCTACTTTTTTACATCTGATCTATGGAACCCGTAAAGACTTTACAGGTCAGTTACTCCTGAACGGAAAAGACACTTCTACTTTCAGTGAATCTGACTGGAATCGTTTAAGAACTCTTGAGATGAGCATGGTTTTCCAAGGACTAGAGTTATTCGGGCATCTTACGGCACTTGAAAATATCCAGCTTAAGAACCGGATGACCGACTTTAAGACTTCAGAGGAGATAGAAAGTATGTTTAAGGCTCTGGAAATTTCAGCGTTTAAGGACAAAAAAGCGGAGCTGTTATCCTTCGGGCAGCGTCAGCGAGTGGCTATCATTCGAGCTTTATGCCAACCCATGAAATGGCTT
>CAZTVP010000187.1:0-5501 GCA_964616995.1 uncultured Comamonadaceae bacterium | reverse complement strand
GCGTTCCGACCCATTTACCAAGGCACGTAAAATGCACTGGGGAATGGATTTTACCGCCAGCACCGGAACTGAGGTTTATGCTACTGGAGACGGTGTGGTTAAAGCTGCGGATAATAAACAGTCTGGCTATGGAAATAGAGTAGAAATAGACCATGGATACGGTTATGTTTCTCTTTATGCTCACTTGTACAGAATGAAAGTAAGACCTGGACAAAAAGTAAAACGTGGTCAAGTCATAGGTTTGGTGGGAAGTACTGGAGCCTCTACCGCTCCGCACTGTCATTATGAAGTCATAAAAAATGGGGAAAAGGTAAATCCAGCCCACTATTATTTCAATGACCTCAGCCCTGAGGAATATGACGCTCTTCTTAAGAAAGCATCTCAAAACGGAAAATCGTTAGATTAAATTCAACTTCCACCATGTCTAACGAAATCACCAAACGGTATTATACCATAACAGAAGTATCTAAAATTCTAAATGTAAATGCCTCATTGGTGAGATTCTGGGAAAAGGAATTCACGCAGATTAAACCCAAAAAAGGCCGTAAAGGAAATAGACTTTTCACTCCTGCAGATTTAGCTGTTCTGAATCAAATTTATGATTTAGTAAAGGTAAATGGCTATACCTTGGAAGGTGCTAGAAAAGCGTTAAAAAAGGGTGTTCAGGCTCCTAAAGGCGAGCACCATGAAGTGAAGCTAAAGCTTACTAAAATCAAGAGAGAGCTGCTGGCTCTTCATAACTCCATTTCGGCTTAGAAATACTTGGAATCTACTAGGTAGTTCAGCACGTATTCCTCCACTCCATTTTCTAATGATATGAATTCCTGCTCATAACCTATAGACCGTAATTTGTCCATTTCTGCCTCTGTGAAATACTGATAGGTTTCTCTAATATCCTCGGGCGTGTCTATGAATGAAATATTAGGTTTGCGGTGCAATGCCTTAAAAACCGAATTCACTAAATCTAAAAAAGGACGTGCTTTTCCGCTTCCAAGATTATAAATACCAGAGTTATTTCGGTTCAGCATTAGAAAAAAGAGTACCTCAGCCACATCCTTCACATAGATAAAATCTCTGGATTGAAACCCATCTTCTACCTCAGGTTTATGTGACCTGAAAAGCTTCATTTCACCGGTCTTCTGAATCTGATTAAACGCATGAAGTACTACACTTGCCATTCTGCCCTTATGATATTCGTTAGGACCATACACATTAAAGAATTTAAGCCCAGCCCAGAAGTATGGTTTTCTTTCTTGCGCTAAAGCCCACTTATCAAATTCGTTCTTAGAATTTCCATAAGGATTCAGTGGTTTCAGGTTGTCTAGTTCAGCTTCATCATCTTTATAACCGTTTTCTCCTAATCCATAAGTGGCAGCTGAACTAGCATAAACTAATGAAATACCGTATCTCACACATTTCTCCCACACCATTTTAGAGTAGGAAACATTCAGCTTATCGAAAATTTCTGAATCAAATTCCGTAGTATCCGTTCTAGCACCTAAATGAAATATAAACTGAACTTGGTTTTCATTTTCGTCTAACCACTTCCCGAAATCATTTCTATGAACTAAAGTCCTGTACCTCTTTCCTTCATAGTTTTTAGACTTGTCCGTTCTAGAAAAATCATCTACTAATACTAAATCATAGAACCGCTCCAGATTTAGTTTTTCTACTAATACACTTCCTATAAAACCAGCTGCTCCAGTAATTACTATCATTAATTCATGATTTAATATCACAGCAAAAATAGCCGCATAAATGTTTACCTCAATTTTAAAATTGATGAAAGAATATTGTCGAATTTAGACGACTCTTAGATTTTAAAACCACAAGGATGACGGAAAGACTAGTTTATGTTACAAGACGAGAGAGATTCAACGCTGCTCATAAGTTATGGAATGAAGAATGGAGCCATGATAAAAACCTCGAAATCTTCGGTAAGTGCGCTAACCCTAACTGGCACGGACATAACTACGAATTATTCGTTACTGTGAAAGGGAATATAAAATCAGATACGGGTTATCTAGTAGATTTAAAAGACCTTAGTAGTCTCTTAAAAGTACACATCGTAGAAAAGTTAGACCACAAGAACCTAAATCTAGATGTAGATTTTTTAAAGAATCAAATGACATCTACAGAAATCCTCGTTTTTAAAATCTGGGATGAAATAGTACAACCTATAAAAGAATTAGGTGCTGAACTCCATAAAGTCTTACTTTACGAAACTGAAAATAACAGTGCCGAATACTACGGTGAATAAAGATGAGTAAGTATAAGAAAACAGAAACCTATGACCAGGAGTTAACAAACTCTTTGGCTAAAAACTATAAAGGTGTATTAATGGGCTTGGGAGAAGACCCCTCGAGAGAAGGACTTCTTAAAACTCCAGAAAGAGCATCTAAGGCCATGCAGTATCTAACTCAAGGTTACGACTTAGACCCAGCAGAAATTCTAAGGTCAGCTATGTTCGCGGAGGACTACAGTCAAATGGTAATCGTAAAGGATATAGAGATTTATTCTCTTTGTGAACATCACATATTGCCTTTCTTCGGTAAAGCTCACGTAGCCTATATCCCAGACGGGCATATCGTAGGTTTGAGTAAAATTCCTAGGGTTTGTGATGCTTATTCTAGAAGATTACAAGTTCAAGAAAGACTTACTGTAGAAATCAGAGATTGTATCCAAAACACACTTAACCCATGTGGTGTGGCTGTAGTAATAGAAGCTAGTCACATGTGCATGCAGATGAGAGGCGTTCAAAAACAAAACTCCGTGACTACTACTAGTGCTTTTACAGGAGAGTTTCTAAAGGATAAAACTAGAGCTGAATTTCTTCAACTAATTCAATCTAAGCTTCATTAATAGTTAATCTCTATTTCTGTAATTTCAAATGGGATCAGATAAATCGACTCATTTACTGAAAATGAATTTCCTGACTTACTCACTAAATATGTGTATTCAAGTAGTCTATCACCTATAGTTATACAATTGAGACTAGTATCTACGTTCATCCCAATGAAAATTTGAGGATTTGCTGGACAGCAATCGCAATTTTCCACCTGAGAATCTAAATATGTGAGTGTTAGTCTATCTTGATCATCTAAAGGACTTACATTCTTTACATTTAAATTCAAATAAGCTACTGGAGACACTTCAGCATTGAACGACTCACCCTGTAATAATTTTTCTTCATTTACTTCTAAGATCTCTTGAAAACCGATATAACTCGGTTTAGAACCTTCAATTTCCAATTCGCTAAAAAGCTCTCTTGGAAACTCTAGCTCGTACCTTCCTGTCTCATCAGAGACACCCTCGGCTATTGGTTGAAAATTACTATTAAAAGTTCCGCCTGATAACCTTTTACCTTTTAGCTCTATTTGAACATTTGAGATAGGCACTCCAGACTGAGAATCATGAATAAACCCATAAATCTTATAAACTAAAGGGGAATCTTCTCTGCACGAAGAAAAGAGGAAACTAAAGAGAATACAGGTGAATAATATGTTCTTCCCGAGTCCCAAAAAGATTAATTACTTTCTGTAGAACTTCTCAGTATTGTTATCATAACTTATATAATAATCATTCTTAGGTAAATCAGTGAGATCTGCCTTAGATCCAAAACCTCTTTTTACAATTTGACCATAGACATTATATAACTCGTAATTAGTCTCTTTGGAAAAATTTACAGTTCTACCTTTCTTATCATAATTGACTATTACGGGAGTCATCGTGCTTGTATATTCTACCGTTGGAGAAACTTTCAATTCACCATTTCCATCTTTCTGAACTATTCTGAACCTGTTCGTTCCAGAAATCTCAGTAGTTTGAAAACTATAATCACTTTTATTAGGAATGCCTTTACCCATTACCTCTCCTACATTTACCCATTTGTTCCATTTGAATTGTTGAACCGTAAATGGTAATGAACCCGACTCATTAGTCGTTTCCCAATTTAGCATTCCTGAATCAGCGATTCGAATATCAGTGATTTCAAATGTAGGTTGAGGTTCTAATACTCCTGGATTAATCACTTTTGGGAGACACCCTTCTTTATACTTTATAGTAACTACTACATCATCACCTAATCCTAGGCCATAAATTCCTAAATCTATTTCAAAAGCGGGTGAGTTCCATTCATCAGAAGAAACCTCTCCATTCACTAATACTTCAAAAACACAGTATCCAACTCCTGTAGCTGAAACACTATTTACTACATAAAGATTCTTACCTTGGAATTTACCTTCAAGAACCATAGTTCCAGCCAAACTAGTTAAACTGGCCATAACCATCAATACACAAGCAGTTATTACTCTCATCTTCCTTTTACTTTCTCCAAAGGAGAGACCAAATATAATACAAGTTAAATTCGGTTTGAAGTTAGTTATTAATTAATTCGATTAAATGACAAAGCTACTAATTTCTGTGAGCTTTCCTCCACTAATTCAGGGAAATATTCTTTGAATGCTTTATCTAGAGGCTCATAAAAAGACTGTAATACCTCTACTCCTTTCTCTAAACCCGAATCTTCTCGTGTTAAACTTTTAATTCCGTTAAAAGTCTTAATCATTCCATCCATATCTCCGTACCCTGCAAGCCATCTATACTTTTTCATACTCTCAAAAAGTCTATTTGATTTCGAAGAAAACAAACTTACATAATCGTCCATTTCTGAATACACTTCATCGGTAAACCGTTCTAGAGAGTAATCTGAGTAGTCAGACCAGTGAACACTTAAAAAATGATCATAATAAATATCGAGTGCCACACCTGCATACTTATGAAAATGAGGATGTAGCATTTTTTTCATTTCGAGGTTTAAACTATGATTATCTGCATGATCATCTATAAAACGGTGGAGTTTAACACCTATCTCTACTTCCGCAGGAAGATAACTGAAATCTCTACCCTTGATTTCATCACCAAAAAGATTCCCTGCTTTCACTGCTGCAGATTCGCCAGAAAGAAATAAATGTGCTAAATAGTTCATTACTTGGAGCAAAAGTAATTCTAAAGTATAGGAGATTATTGTTAAGCTCATGTTAATTGCACCGCTGTAATAGCACTTTCAAATTATCTTTGAACTATGCGAAAGAGACCCATTTATCTAATCGTTTTCCTAGCCACTATAAGTCTTATTGGCATAGTAGTAACACAGATATTTTGGGTAAATAAGGCATTTTCTATACAAGAAAGAGAATTCAATGACAGAACCGTAGTAGCACTTACTTCTGTAGTGGATAGAATTCAAACTCTAAACAATGATTCTTCTGATGTAGCTGAACCTGTGGTTCAGGAATCTTCGAATTATTTCGTGGCTAATGTAAATGACACTTTGCATCCTTACCTTTTAGAATCCTTGTTGAAGGAGGAGTTCTCTACCAGCTTTCTCACACAGGACTTTGAATATGTGATTTATGACTGTTTTAATGATTCTATCGTCTTCGGGAGTAGAGTGGATATGGATGCTCCTGATAACATCGTACAGGCAGAACATGTTACAC